>JAHFHB010000079.1 GCA_023247135.1 Candidatus Omnitrophota bacterium | reverse complement strand
TTAAAGCCGGGCGGTGCGCTGGCCTTGACGATTGTGCATCCGGAATCTGAAGGTTTGTTCCAGAACGCCATCGGACAGGCCCAGCTTGAAATTGCTTTCAGCCAAAAACTTTTTGACACGGCCCGTGAAGTCGCCTTGACCATGGGCACTCCTGCAGAAAATGCGGCTATTCAAAATAAACTGAATCTCGCTCTTCAGGCTTACTGGGCCGAAGCGGCGTCCGGCGCCAACAGCTTGAAGACGGATGTGGCCAAAGGCCTTTTGATGGGACTGAATGCCATTTTTTCCAAACCCAAAGAAGCGGCGCGGATGCCTGCTTTTACGCTAGATTCTGAACTTACTACGCCCGCAAAAAAAATCACGGCCCTGCTGAATTTTTTTGAACACGCGATGCAGCTCAAGCATGCGCGCTGGAAATTGATGCAGGAGAGCGCGCGCTTTTTTGGTGACCGCGCGGCGGTGGAGGCGCTTTTCAAAACGCAGGGATTTGAGATTCAATCCATGGAGCTTTTAGCAAGGCCCGGCCAGCTGCCCGTTGCCTGGGCCATTATTTTGCGTAAACCTGTGGAAAATATTCGTTCTGATGAAATGCCTCAAGACAGGAGTCTTGAGACTTCTCGGGACGGGACACGGAGGTCCCGCTCCGAGATGCGCACAACGGAGGCTGTGCCGGAGAGTAAGCCGGAACCCTTACTGCCCGAAAGCCAGAGAATAAAACTGGAAGCCGGGCAGACAGCTCTGGAGCAGTTGCGCGCCATGGCGGATCCGGGGCGGCCGGTGACTTTGCAAATCATTCCGGTGACGGACGCTCAGCGGCAGGAATTAACGGGTCTTGGTTTTCAACCGCTTGAAAACACTCAGGCATTCACACAGGCGCTTGAAGCGGCATTCCTGGGCGGGCATGTGGCGCGGATAGAACCCGATGAAGATGCGAAAATCATCACGGTCACTTTCGATCAGGCGCGGAACTTTGGTTTGGCAGGTGATTTAGCGAGTCTTCATTTAAAAGTCGATGGGCTTGAAGGATTCAACCGTTTTCCGGAGGCGCTGGAAGATTTGATTTACGGCGAGCCGCGCCTGTGGAAAAACGAAAAGAGTGTCAAACTGCTGGCTAAGTTACTGCGCGATGAAAGTCCCTGGATCTCTGTCATTGAACAACCGCATGTGGTGGCCGACGAAGCCGCCCGGGAAAAACTGCACGCTGCTTTGCAGGCGGCCTGGACCGCGCAGCACCTGACGAGCGAAGCCGCGGCCGAGCAGCTTAGACGGGCTGATGCCTCCCGGCTCCAGACTGAGCTTAGTTATCAGCAAGCGCTCTTGCGCGCGCAGCACTCGGCAGAGTTACAGCAAGCGCAAAGTGCCAGAACTCAGTTTGTGCAAGAACAGGCTGCGGCAGCCGAATTGGCGCGCCGACGGGATCACAAACCTTTCGTGATTTCCGCGGGGACGGCTGAAAATGCAAAGAATCTTGCGCAGATTTTATTCGCAGATTTAAAACGCTCCGGCAGTGCCACAAGCAAAGATACGGCACGCGGAAACGAGCGCCTCACGATTCAAAAGCCTGTTTTGATCGCTTTTGTCACGCGGTCAGACTATCTGGCACAGGATTATTTCCCGGGGACGGAAAAAATTCAGCCGTTTTGGTTGAATCCCGGAGCGGATGTGCTTGAAAACAGCAAGTCGTTCCGCGAGTCCGTCGAGCAAAGAGTGGCCGCTTTGCCCGGTTTTCAGCAGTCGGGTCAACGCTTTCAACTGATGCGCCAACACATTGCGCTTGGCCAGATGCCGGACCCAAAGCTGGAAGGCCGGGTGCTTTATACGATTTTGCCGCTTGCAGCCGGAGAAGCGCTCATTGCGCCGCCTGCATTTACACCGGATGCGTCCCTGGCGCCCGCTGTTAGGCGCGACGGTGATAGCTTGAAGGTCGCCATCCATTTTTCACTTTCTGAAACAAGCCGTGTTAAAACAAGCACGCTGACGCAGTCTCAGTTGCGGCAATTTATGAAGTTTATGAGTGAAATCGCGAATGGCATTGCGCCGGGACTGAATCAACTGGGTGCTTTTGATGATTTTATCGATAAACAGCACATTGTGTTTCGTTCGGGGGAACATTTTTACCTTTTAAAGTCTGACCATATTGATGTTTTCAATGCGGCGCATCAAACGCAGGCAGTATTGACCGACAGGGACACCTTGCTGTGGTTTAAGGCCAATGCGGTGCTCATGATTGTCAGGAACGCGATGGTCGAAACTGGGCCCGCCAGGGCCGGACCTGAGCGGCGTGAGTGGAATAAGAAGGGGCCGCCTGCGAAGACGGAGGACGGCGAGGGCTTTTTCGGGCGTGTGGTGAAAAAGACCCGGTTGGTGATTAATACCCAGATCGTTTTTGAGAATGACAGCATTCGCTCCGGGTTCACGGAAACCGGTCGGGCACGGCTTACCCCCGTTCGCGATGGCGTCCGGGTCACCCGGGTGCATTTTAATGATGCGGATGAAGATGAAGACGCTTTGTCGCCTGCGGCCCAAATGCTCAATTTTTTAAGTTCGGGTTTGGTTCGGCTTGCCTTTGGGGCTGTTTCCGAGAGTCTGCAGGGCCGCCCCTGGGTTTTTGGGGACATGCCGCTTTCCTTAAATCAGATTTTTGAACGGCTGCCTGAGCTTCTCAAACGTTCTGAAAATCGCAACGTCAGCGATTTTAAAGACTGGATTTTTGATGCGCGCAACGCTCGTCAAACAAGCTGGGCGGAGTATCGTGCCGGTTTGGCAGATCTGCTGGGCGGTGAGAGCGCGCTCCGTGAAATTTTAACCCAATTAGACTTGCCCGAGCGGGCGGTTGCCGCGGCCTGGGCTTACGGAAAAATCAGCGATGCTCGGCCGGTGCATTTGG
This sequence comes from Candidatus Omnitrophota bacterium, assembly GCA_023247135.1. Classification (GTDB taxonomy): domain Bacteria; phylum Omnitrophota; class Omnitrophia; order Omnitrophales; family Aquincolibacteriaceae; genus JAHFHB01. The sequence continues at coordinate 5,229 of JAHFHB010000079.1, read as the reverse complement.
GCCGCATGGCCCATCGTCTGGCGCGCGGCCTGGGGGAAATACTGCCGCCGCAGGCCATTCCCGATAAAGAACAGGAAGTGCTGGAGCTGCTCGGAAAACTGAATGAATTATCGCCTGAGCCGGTGTTTCAGCCGCGCTTTGAACTTGATGAGAAGGACTGGAATCTGGTTGAGGCGCTGAATGATTTGTTTTGGGACACGGATAGTTTCGCCGCGCTGGTGAACGGCATTGAAAAGGCAACGCGTGTCGATGAACTGCATCTTTCGGAAGACGAGATCCGCTGGCGCCTGCGTTTTAAACTTGGTTTTTCGGAACTGGACTGGCATGTGATTCGTGCGTATCAGGGCGGATTGCAAACGCCCCAGGATGCCGCGGAGACGCTTTTAAAGGATGAGCGCGCGCTTGAGCTTTTAGAAGCGCAGGATCTTGAGCTGACGACGCAGTTTGTGCAGGCGCGCGCCCAGAACATGTCAGATATTCTGCTGAATGCCGGCGGTGATGCGAAGACTCCGGGACTTCGGCCGTGGCAGGAGAGCGAAGGCGATCCGTACACGCTGCTGTTCGATAAAAGAACTTTACGGGCCATGCAGGACTCACCGCATAAAGACATTATCGGAAAGAAACTCACCGCCATTCGCAGGCTGGCCTCGGCGCACGTGAGCGTGCTGGCCAAAGGCAAGCGCATGGTCCACACTTTCCCTGGCGTGTACTCGCTGGGGTTTAACGACAGCCAGCGCAGCAGCGGCACCGGCAGGGGGCGTCTGCGCCTGCTTTACCGGATCTTTCCGCAGCAGCGTGAAATCATCGTCCTGGGCTATGTGACGCGCGCGGATCTCGATAATCCCGAATCGCCGCAGTCTCTGCGGCTTGTGGAGTTGTCTCAGTTGAGTTATGAAGAACTGCAGGAATACGTTCACAATCGCGACCAAACGCCGGTGATTTTGGAGCGTGAATTCAATGTGGCGCCTATTGTGGCGCGGGCAGAAATGCGTTCTTCTATGATTGAACTTGCTGCTACCCGTGACGACCTGTTGAAAGAGGCTCTCGAACGTTTGAACGAAATCGTTTTAAAGGCCTACCTCACAAAGAAAGAAACGGATCTCGGGACACTGGCTGTGCGCAGCGCGGCGGAAATCATGACTCTGAGCCGTCTGCGTGACACTTACCTGCGTTTTGATGTGCGCAAAAATCCGGCCGATCCCGAAATCAAGTTTTATCACCAGCTTCAGGCGCGGGTCAATCTGCTTTTGTCGCAGCTGCGTTCTCTCACGAGGGATTTTGGCAAGGGCCGCGACACCGAATCGACGCGCGCATCGGCCAGTCAGATGCAGGGCCGCACCGTCGAAACCATTGGTGACCTGAAAACATTCATGGAGGAACGTCGCACAGGGGACAGTCGTTCAGAAATGCGCTCCCCATCACTGGTCACGCGCGAACTGGCCGAGGCGTTTGCCGACAGCGTGTATTATGCCGCGATTGCCGGGCGTCCGGGCGCGGGCAAAGGCACGGTGACAGGCCGGTTTATTGAAGAAATCAATGCGCTGCTTCCGCCTGAAAAAAGATTCCAGGTGCTGGTCACCGGCGACTGGTTTCGCGGAGTGACGCGCATTCTGCAGGGCCATGCCGACGAGGGCGATGAAGACCATTATGGAAGCGTGATCAATGAGTTACCTCCGGATGTCGGAGAGATCATGGCCCGAGGCGGGTTAGTTCCGGATGATGTCACTGCCAAATTTTTCAACACAGTTCTGCAGCTGCCCCAGTTTCATGGCCGGCGGGTTCTTTTCGACGGATTTCCAAGAACGCAGGGCCAATTGGGCATTGTGCATGAGGGGGAACTTTTCCCCTCGATGGATTTATTTATGCTTGTCGATGCGGCTGAAGAAACGGCGGTTGCGCGTATTCTGGGCGGCAAGCGCGGTCGGGGGGATGATGCCGAGCCCACCGTGCGCAAGCGCATGGCTCAATTTTCAGAACACACGGCGCCGATGATGGACGATCTGCGCGGGCTGCAAAACGCTATCACCATAAACGGCGAGGCTTCGCCGGAAGAAGTTTACGAAAATTTTCTGGAACAACTCGTGGATCGTCTTCACGATGGCCGTCTTCCGCTGAAACAGCCGGTGGCGCACACGATTTATCTTTCAGCCGGAGAAACTGACCCAGGAGCAGTGCTTACGCGAGAGCTTCAGGGAAAGGTCGCCGGTGTGGTCCGCGTGGTGCCTTCAACCATGGAACAAGCAGCCTGGCTGCGCGAGACGTTTTTCGCCGAATATTCGGATAGGGCGGATACGGATGGATTTCATAGAGCCGTTGTGGATGCGTTTAAAACCCGCAAAGTTGACACTGTTAAAGTCGAGGAGGGCGGAAAACTGCTCACGGTGACTTTGAAGGAAGCGCTGGAGTTCCCAGGCAACATTCATTTGCAAGAGTTTCACCTTCGTTTCCCTCAGAACCGTTTGGACAACGCCAGCTCAAATTTAAAAGACCTTATGAAAGATCCTGCCCGCAATACGAATGCAGACCGTTTAAACGCTTTATCAGGTCATCTGAATCAGGAAAAGCTTGTGTTGGTCGAGAAAACTTTTGTGATTGATGACGAAACCGCGCGCGAGTTGATTGCCGGCGCGTTGAAGATCGCTCCGGAAAAAATCATGACAGAATCTGAATATGCCGCCGTAGGCAAAATGGCCGCAGAGCGCATCAGCAAAGCGCGCTTGATGCTGCAGCAAACAAAGGCGACAGCGCTTGCCGAGAAAAAACGAAAGGATGACGAAACACGGAGAGAATCGCTCCGGCTCGAGCGTGCCGCTCAAGATTTGGCTGAGAAGCAGATTTCGCTCGGCGTCTTTACGGATTTGCACGCGGCCTTGCTTGAACTCGCGCACGATGCCGGGGTTGCAGGCGATGACCATGCGCTGCAAGTGGCGCTGGTGACGGCTGAAGAATTTCAAAGCTGGCCTAAGAAATTAGCCGTGACTGAAGTGGGCATGCCCAAAGGCGGCTTTAAAGCTGTTTTGGCTGCAAATCCGGCAGACATTATAACGCCTTTGGAAGTACAGCTTTTGGCGGCGAACATAGGCCGGATTCAGCAGAGGCTGGAATTCATCAATGTCCATGAATCTCCACGCATGCAGGTCATGCGCCGTTACTACCAGCCGCTGGGTTTTCGAACGATCACTGCATTTGAATCAAGTCAGGCAGACATTGCGGCTATTCCGCGCCCGGAATACCAGCCCATCTACGTGGTGGTGCCGCTTGCGGAGGGTCAAAAACCGATCCGCCCCGATTTTATTCAACCCGCCAAGCCGGAACCTTTTTCAGTTTCGCAGAACGGGAGTCAATTCAAAATCGCCTGGAACCAGCCGGCGCTGGATTTTGCTTACGGCATCGCCAAGCAGGTGATTACGGATGCGCCGAGAGTAAAGGCTGCTGATCTGGACAAGAGCGGCATGCTTGTGACTTATTTAAAGCGAAGTGACGGAAGCTATACGGAAATCAGCCTTAAAACGGCGGATGAATTTATTCTGAAAGCCCGGCCGATGGTGCAGATTCAAGGCTGGCGCTACCGGCTGAATCCTGATTCTGTCGAAGTTCTGGATGGCGCGAACCGGCATTTTGCGACGAGTTATGACCCCGAGCTTTTGCAATATTTTCGTGTGCATGTTCAGGCCATCCTGTCGGCTCTTGCCGTCAATCCGGATTTAAACATTCAGCTGCTGGAAAAAAATGCGCTGCGGACCGTGACAATTTCAAAGGACAAAATGACGGTGGATTTGGGAGCCGGAGAAACAGAAATTGTTCAAACCGAAGGGGCGGGTGCGGCCGCCGGAACTTTCAACTGGCACACGCTTGTCCGGTCGGTGGGAAGAATGTTTGTCCGGCATGCGGATAAACCAGCCGTTGATTTGCAGGCGAGCCTCTACGCGCGATTTGCCTATCAGCTTGGCCTGCAGAGTCTGCGCGGCGACGACGGCCCCGTGCTTGCCATGCCTGCCCTCGATTCCGTTCTCCAAACCGGCTTCGCCGAATTCTCCAGATCAGAGATGAGAGCCGCGCCGGAATTACACGACGAAGATTTTTTGGGCATGGATACGGATCTTGCGTCAGCGATCCGGCACTGGTTTCGGCCCGCTCTTTTTGTGGCGCCGCTTGTGGCCGCGTCTGTGCCCGTGGCCACGGGGCATGACCTCAGCAAAATCCGGGCGCGGCTCGAGAGCGTCAAACGCGACGAGGGCGCGGAACGCGCGGTTCAGGCCGCCATGCGGCTCGTGGGAAATTTAATCAGCCGGCGCCTGGGCGCGGGCTTGTCCGGCCAAGAAATTTTCGCAGTCGCCGAGGACGCGGAAAAACTATTGGCGCTGGCGCTGGATCTTTACAGTGGATATCAGTATGAGTACCCGATTCTTTACCGTAAACGCGTGCGCTCACTAAACGCCATGAAAGAGCACAGCGTCGAGCTTGTTTTGTTCCTGGCCCGCAAATACGATTTTGCGGCCTCTGGTTTTGAGCCGGCCCGTGTGGCGGCGGTTCCTGCTATTGCGGGTGATGAAAAGCCCCCTGTGCGCATGCGTTTGCCAAAAATTTCATGGCCCAAGTGGTCGTGGTCCCGGACGAAGGCCTGGGGCGGTTGGCTTGGAACTCAGGCGCTGCAAAAAAGTATTGCGGGACTGCTGGGTTTCGGCAGTTTTCTTGGCTGGATGCTGACCGGCGGCTGGCGCGTGTTCTGGCGAATGCTGAGTTGGGCCTGGGACAGTCTTTCGAGTTCGCCCAAAAGAATCGCGGTCTATGTCACTTTGACTGGAATAGGCTTTGCAGGTTACTACGCCTATCTTGCCGGTGTCAGATACTGGAATTATCTGCAGACTCTTAGCTTTGCGGCGTGGGCGGTGGAAGTTTTAGGTGTTTCGGTGCTGACGATTGTGGGCGCGTTTAGCGTTCTTTATCTGGCATCCGGTGCCTTGCACAAACTTGGCGGCGTGCCGGGCGGCGCCAGAAAAAAACTAGGGGCTCCGCCCATCAAGAGACGTTCAGCCGAAGGGGACGGCGGCGAAGGCCATGCCGCCAATGGAAATAATCATGTCCGCTCCGAGATGCGCATGGAGCCGGCGACGGCGGCGGCGCTGCTCGTGGCAGGGGCTGCCGCGCTTTCGTTGACGGCCGGCCTTGTGTATTCCTTTATAAAACGCCGCCAAAGGCAGCCGTTGATTCCCGGCGGCAAGAACCGCG
>JAHFHB010000078.1 GCA_023247135.1 Candidatus Omnitrophota bacterium | reverse complement strand
TGAATCAACGCTTTCACGGCTTTAGGGTTCACCGCTTTGCCTGACTGTTTTTGTCTTTCAATGGTTACGGCCTTCCCAAGAAGCTTGGCCCTCACATCGTTTTTTATCGGGAGGGAAACCAGATCACCCGACGCCATCATCGAATGCGCAAAAACCACGTTCGGAGCCGCTGTTTTACTGAAGTCCTCAACGCGTGGAGAGTTCACCACAAGCTCAGAATGAGACAACGACGGTTTTCTTTGCACGGCGGCAACACTCAGTCTCTTCAAAGTTTTTTTATGCGCTGCAAGTATTGGAGTCAATCTTGTCTTGTTATCCTCGGATGCACTGCTAATCGCCTTTGCTATCTCCGTAACCAGAGGGTCAAAAATAATCCTCTGACGATCCGCTGACAACGCACTGTTATCGCCCTTGTCATAAGCTTTCAATTGTTTCCCCAACTTGACTAAAAGCTGTTCAATCGGCGCCGCCGTCAAATCCACTTCGCTTTGAACTTGCGTCTCGGAATCCTCGGCTTGCTCAATAGCCTGTTGGCCAATACGCTGGATTTCCGACCATTCTGATTGGTTTAATAATTGCAGAGCCGCCTCGGCAAGAACTGAAACAATCTGATTGCTAATAAACTCATTGCCCGTGTCGTAGAACTCGTCTAATCGGGTGCCCCGCATCGAGGCTCTAATCGCGCGCTCCGCCTCCATCGAAACATCAAAAGAAGAAGCTTCCTCATCCATCATCGTGCGCTTGTAGGCTTCTTTAGGACCCGTTTTATTACGCACGCCGAATAATGCCTTCTCAATATCCTCTCGGCTATTTGGGGCGACAGCCAACTGCCCCAAGACTGTTTCGAGTTTTGAACGTAATTCCGGATCTGCTAAAATAGAAAGTTCAGCGTATTTGCTTCTGACGCCGCCCGGGGGAGCCTTCAAATCCAACGGATCACCCGTCAAAGCTTTCTCCGCCGCACCATTCGGTTTCAGACTTGCCAGCCGCACTAATTTGAGAAAACCCGCTCCTTTAGGAAGATTCTGTAATGTGAGAACCTCTGCCTGTGTTACTTCCGGCTCAAAAAAAGCCGTGATCGACTCGCGCACTTCCCCATTTTCACCGGCGGGATTGCTCGTGATGGCTAAACGCAAGCTCCCGACCCCCAGCTGGATGATCGAACTTTGGCGCACAGCTTCTGTGAATCCGCTTTGGGCGGCAGTGCCGCCGGTTTTAAAATATTGAATCAGAATACTTTTAAGCTTGTCACGATCTTCTCTCAATTCTGGAATAACGCGCGCTAATCCCAACGGCAAAGACTTTGGGTCACCGCTCTCAAGCGCAGGGTGGTTCCAGTGCGCCTGTTTTTCACCGGCCGTAATCCGATTTACAAGCTCGCCATAGTTTTCCGGCTGCGCGGCCGGAGGAAGACTCTTGGCCAAAAGCACCAGCGTCGGCAGATCATCGAGAGGCAGCATTAGAACTGCTTGGCCAAAAAGGGCTTTGCGAACATTCCACTCCGCCAAAAATGAAGTCAATAATTTGGACGGCTGGGTGTGATAGGCGTTCGGCAAAACCGCTCTTACTTCGACAATCGGCTTTGCGGAATCGGCGAATGCGGGATTAAGCTCATAATGGGCCTCTGAAGGCGCCTCAAAAACGATCCCCTTGGAAACAGCCCCCTCAGATTTTTTCGCAGATACAGCTTCCAAGGAAAAACCGTTCGCCGCAGGGTTGAGATAATACACGGGGGCGTCCGCTGCTTCGACCCGTAGCGGTCCGATCTCGTTGGCCCGCACATTGCCTGCAAATTCCACAGCGGCTTCTCGAGCTTGCCGGTTACGAGCGGTTTTAGCAGCATCGGGTGACGTTGGCGCCGGTGATCCTGGCTCCGGCCGCCTGTTGTCGCGGCGAGCAGCTGCAGCTGCCAGGGCCGCCACAATACCCTCGCGGGCAGGAGGGCTAACCTCAGATTTCTCCTGTCTTTTCTGCCGCTGACTGGACAACGCACGAAAAAAACTAAAATGGTCATTAAGAATTTGTTTCACTCTATTCGCAACATCCGCTAAGCGCAGCCCCAGAAGTCCCGCTGCGACCACCCCTTCAGTTTCAGTACTCACCCCCCGATCCTGACTCCGCATTTCGGAGCGGGAGACAGACGTTTCGGCGCCACGACTTTCTCGTGCACGCTCAATCTGATCGATGAATTTATTTGCCAAACGAATCGCGCGGCCTTTGCGAAAAAAAGGAATGTTGGAAACGAAGTGAAAAATTTTGTAGCCAAAAAACGCCGCAATTCCTACCAAAACGGTGCTCATTACAAACTGCCGAATACCCAACCAGACCCTCAGGAGTATCGCAGGAGCCTGGAGATTGGGGCCGAATAAAAGCAGAACAATACCAAAAGCAACCAGCGCGCTTAGGCCAAGTGCCACTCTTTTCATGTAATGCTCACTGATACTGTCAAGCCGCTGATTTTTTTGCGCGCGTTGTGCCGCCGGACTTAAAATGGAGCTCATTTCACTAAGAAACTTATAAACACCCGCACGCTGCATGGCAACCGTTGAACCCTCCACTTCAACGGGGTCCTCCCCCCTGACACTGAGACTAAACCGTATTCCTGCCTTGAATTGAATTTTCACATCATTCCCCACAAGGTCAAATAGCGCATTCGCACGCTCGCCTCCCTCCTCCCAGTCTTTATCCACAAGAAATTCATTCTGAAATTCACGCGGTGCCGCGCGCATTTCGGAACGGGCAGAAATAATTTCTTGAAGCTCCTGCGACAAAAGCGAGGCTTGGGCATAGTGAAGACTGCTGCTAAGCGTGCGATGCAGGGCAAAAAGGATTTCCGTCATTTGATCCGCCGTATACTGGCCATCCAAATAGGCCACCGTATCCCCCATAGTTTGAAGCACTCTTTCTTCCGAAGGCACCACTGATGGATCGAATTTCCGGATCAAAAGGTACGCTTCGAGCATGCGGCGCATGGCTTTCCCGCGAAAAATCGGCGTGAGGCCATCCTTATAACGCCAATCCGCCCCTCCATGGGCAGTGGCTTTATCGCGAGCTTCATTCAGCAATTGCGAGGCCCATGCAAGCCGGTCGATATTAGAATCACCCACGATAGGAATATCCTGGAGCCCCTCTCCCTGCAAAGCAATACCCACATTGGCCATTTTGACAGCCGTCTGGCGACTACGCAGCAGTATTTCAGGGGTAATGAAGGTAATATCAGCGGTGTCCGTCCTACGGGCATATTGCGCACTGAAAACATCCTGAGGAATCGGCCTGGCTTGTTTCCAAGCTTTAGCAAGCGGCGCATCCACCACCACCAGGACATCCAGGTCGGTGGGCTCCACGCGAAAACCATAGAGATAACTTCCGTAAGGAACGATGGAAAGAATGTTCCCCTCAACTCCGGTTTCCTGGCGTAAGGTCTGCGTAAGCCAATCTTTTAACCTGCTTACATCAATCGTGCGGATTCTCTGCTCATACAAGGTAGCTTTGTCTGCAAGCTGGCCATAAATATTTCTCACCGCAAGCTGTTCTGGATACGCCGGAGGAGCTCTGGCAGGATTTGGGAAAACCACACCGGATTCGTAATTCGGTTTCAGTACGGGCCCCAGCAGACTCAACACTGCCTGCTTTTCGAGATTCAAAGCCTTCATCAGTGCCGGCAATAACTTTGCGCGGAACGAGGTTTCTCGGCTCCGGGGCGCCTGAATCCAACCCGACGCAATCGCCGCAAGAACGGCCGCTTCCGGCTGCGAATTAATCCAGGCCACCAGATCGGCTTCCACCTGCCGGTTCGTAGGAAGATTATCCGGGAAGAACTGCTGAGCCAACTCATGGAGCTGCGTCAAAACTTCGGGTGTGATCACCCCACGGTTTTCACGCAGCGGGCTCAGTCTGGTAATAAGTTCTCGAGTTTCAGCTGGAGTTAAGTTTTTTTCTTCAGCCACTAATGCAAAGCCGGTTTCACCAAGATAACCCTGCGCGGGATTCAAGATAGATTTGGCCGCCGCGTTCGTTGTTAAAAATATGGTCCCGCGAATTCCAGATTCCGCCGAGTTTCCAATTTCAAACCCTACCAGTTTGTCTTGTTCAAAAAAGCGGATGGAAAGATTGTCGGAAAATTGCAGATTAGCCCCCGGCACAGCCCAGGTGCGAATCGTTTCCGGGCCCAGCCGGGTAATAAATGCCTGAATGGCTGTTTGAGCAAGATCCAACTGGCTACGTGTATTGGTTTCACTTCCAAAAATAGGCGAGGGCCCGGTGATTTCAAAAATAATATGCCCATCCGGCCAGCTGAAAAGCCGGTTGGCAGGGGCCTCCGCCGTCCGCATTTCGGAACGCTTGACTGCGGGGCGGCCAGTGCCCGCGATGGCATCCATGACATGCTGCTTCACGGCATTGAACAAACCGAAAAAACTCGGACTATTCCTCGCCAGTTTTGTACCAGCCAGGCCCAGAACTTGCGAAACAGCGGTTTTTACGCTCTCAGATTTAACTTCAGCTAAAAACGGGGATAAAATAGCAACTCGCTCTGCCGGTGTGAGCGCATGGAGGAATTTACCAAGCGTCGGGAGAGCAATCACGCTTGTCTGATAATCAGACGCATAGGCTGCGAAAAATAACGCAGACAACGATGCTGCCGTAGGCGTGCCAACCTTGTTGAGTGCCTGCACAGCCGCTTCGATCACCTCTTTTTCGATCGCCTTTTTATTTTTATCTATCGATGCACGCAGAACCTCCGCCAGTTCGTCGGTGACAGCGCCGGCTGGCTCGCCGGCGGACCACACCGTACCCAGCCCACGCGCCGCAGCAGCTTGAATCGTGGGATCCGCCGCCTTCAACCCTGCCCTTAGCGCGCTCGCCACACCAGGGATGCCCTGGCCCAAAGACTCCAACTTTTCAATAGCGGCCACGGCCTGCGCCGGATTGCCCGCCGCCAACGCAGCCTCCAATGCCTTAATCACATAGTCGGCCAAAGCCACTTTATTTCGCCCCTCAATCTGCGCAGAAATTAGTGCGAGAGCACTGCTGGCTTCTGTTTGCACAGAACGGGCCACTGTTTGGCTGTAGGCATAATCAAACAGAACCGGCACAGCCGGCAGCGCGTCAATCCCAAGCTGTCCGAGTGTATTAATAATTGCCTTTTTAACATGCGGCTTGTCTAATCTCTGCAAATCACCGATCAGAACTCTAACAGAGTGCTGCACCTCATCAAAAATAGTATGTTGGGTCTGAAAATCAACGTTGCCGGACTCTGCCTGAGTAAGAGCATCTTTTAAAACAGACGCAAGCGCTTGGGCTGAATTCACGCTAACAGTTTTACCCTTCGGCAGTTGCCCCTTCGCCACACCTTGATAAAGTGCGCGTAAAATCCCGGGCACATATCCCATGGCAGCAAGCATCGCCGGTATTTGTGCGAGCACAGCCAAGTCGTCACTGCCCCTCATTACAGTTGTCAGACTCGCCACGCGATTCGGCACTGCCTGAGCCAGTAGAATTTGCCTCAACGCTTGGTCAGCAGCCTGCCGCACTTCGGGACTCCCTGAGTAGTCTGCATTCCGGCTAAAGCTGTATAAAAAAAGCGCAGAAAGCACATCCGGAGTCGCCGCGGCAGCGCTCAGGCCTCCCAGCGTGCGGATAATCGCTATTGACTCTTTGTAGTCGCCCTGTCCGAAAGCTGCATGCAGATTTTTTTCGAGGTCATCCGCTGACTTTGCAGCCCCGGCCGGCGCAGCCGTCGTCCGCATCTCGCTCTTCGCAGAGGCGGCCGGACCCAGCGCATCCAGAAGATTAGCGCGTCTTTGCCGCGGTTGGGTTTCGCCATCTAGGAATTTTTCAAAAAACTCGGGCTTCACCCCCGCAGCATCCAACGATTCTAGAATCCCATCCTTCGAAGCATTTCCATTTTTACTTAATGCGTCAAAACCGCGTTTAAGGACACCGTCGAGTTGCTGCGTGACCTTCGGATTTAGTGCCAGGCCGCGAATCAGACCATTCAATTCAAGATCATTTTGGAAATACCCTTCCGGCGCACTGCGTAACAACGCGAGCGTTAAAAATAAAGCTTCCGCCGCATTGCGGTTCACCTGCCCCTGATCGGTTGAAGCCAGAGCCTGCTTCAAAAAGTGCGCGGCAGCGTGCTTGATCTCGGTGGTTTGAGCCGCATACTGAGAAGCGTTTTGAGGGGTAAAAAAATCCCGGGTTAATCCGGAACCCGTATAGTCTCTGCGCAGTCCAAGCACAAACGCAATGCCGGCCTCCACTTTCTTTTCCATCTGGTAGGCTTCCAATTCGCGCAGCCCGCTGAACTTGTCATCCGCCCTTCCGTTATAATCCTGGAGTTCCCCCCTGAAATGCTGCTGCACATGCCGCAGCTCATGGGCCACTATGGCAACAAGCGGCATCAATACAGTATTCGTGAGAACATCTTCAGGCGAACCCACATAATTCAGCCCCTTTTGCTCCGCCGCTGCTTTGGCTCTTTCAGCAAAGGATTCAAAAGAGACTCTCAGAAAATCTTTTGAGAAATTGGCTGCACCCCTTGCCGTAATAGTGGCAGCCATGGCATCAACAAGCTCCTGTGAAATAAAAATATCACCATTTAACTGCCAAGCTTGCGATCCCGGCGAAACATCCGCGGGCCGCGAACTCACCTTAAGATTCGCCAAAGCCCTTTGAATAAACCGGCCTTCCTCGCTGTCTTCAAAGAATTTTTGGAATGCGGGATCTTTGCCAAGCGGAGAAAGCTGCGGGTTTTTTAACACATCAAATGCCGAACGGACCGTATCTACAATTTGATTTTCAGCTTCACCGGCTGAAAGCACATTTTTTTCTTGCCTCCAAAAATTTGACACAAAAGACGCTACAACAGCGGTTATTCCTGCCACTCCAAGACCCACAAGCACTGCTCGGCGCGATAACTGTGCCCGCATTTCTGAGCGCTTGCGATCGACCGAAATCTCTATATCCCCAGGGACTCTCGTACTGTCTGAGAATTCAGCTTCATCAACTTCTATGAGCGCCTCACTTAAAGGCATTTGTTGCCCTGTGTTTAACTCTATGGTTGGGTTTTCAGCAATCAGCGTTGGTGAAGGCTTAAAAAAAGCCTCTCCCGAGTCAGGCAGAAGATGCGCGCCCTGGGATTTATCACGGGCCCGTCCTGGGATTCTGACAATCCCCCTCACAACTTTTATTTTTTTCGTAATAGCTAGCTCAACATGTTGTCTTTCCGGTAACATTTTATTGACAACATCCTGCATAACGGAAATAGCTCCCGCTAATGACGCATTCGCAGCAGCATGGTGCAACTTGTTAATCTCCTGTTGCCTCAACGCATTGGCTCCGAACATTTTGGATGCCGATAGATCCTGTGCAACATTTGAGAGGTCGACCCCTGCCAACCCTGCTAGTTCTATGTGCCCACTTTGTAACTGAGCTTGCAAGGCCGCAAGATTCAATTTCGCATGAGTTGGATCTGCTTGAATGGCGGCTGCCCGGATGGCTTCGCGGCCCTGCCCAGCAGACGCGGCGGTTTGAGTTCGGATCACCCCTGGCTCAGCAACAGAAACAGGGCGATCTGTGCCGACATTGCCCTTGAATAACACTGCTTTGGGATTCAATATCGCCTGAACCAAGGGAGACTCCTTTGATAAAACGCCTTTGTCTGTGAGCTGACGAATTTGAACGGCATCCAGTTTTAAGTGAGCGGCTAAATCAAGATCCTTTTGCAACTGCTCCGCATTGAAGCGCTCGCGTTCCCCAGCATCTTCAAAAATTGGCTGGGCTTCAACCGCCAAAGCGCGTCTTAAGCCGATCTGAAGCAGGGCATCTTTCAGATCATCAGAAATGTCGTCCGCGAACAAACCTCTATGAATCCCAATCACGCCCCCCGCAGGATGATTCTCTAAAAGATGCTCCGCTTGTTCGAGCCGCAAAAAAACAAGATCTAGTTTTCCATTTTCTCCAAGACGCTTTTTGAGCCTGTCGAGCATATCCTTATCGTCTTTAAGAAAAAAACTCACCCATTTTAAAATCTGCGCTATTCGATCCTCATTCTTTCCATCACTTCGCTTCCGTAATGCATCTAATTGGGGGTGGATAATAACGTCCACGGTAGGCCCAGTTTTACCAAA
>JAHFHB010000077.1 GCA_023247135.1 Candidatus Omnitrophota bacterium | reverse complement strand
GGTCAGGAATCCTTCTTTCAGCGGATTCACAATAAAAAGATGCGCGGTCGCTTCCGGCACAGCGCGGGCCGGCATGCGCCGCCCAACCGCGTCCAGTTTTTTGAGCGCGCTCGCAAGATAGAGCGGATTGCCGCACCAATCAGCGCCCTGGTCATCCGCGGCGTACTCGCGGCCGCGCGACACCGCGAGCTGAATCAAGAGCGCGGCCGCCGGCAGTAAAATCGCGGCGATTAAAACACCGAGCGGATGCGCGTCGCGCTCATCGTCACGGCTGTTGAAGGAGCCCCAGAAAAGTGCGTACCGCGCAAAAGAGGCCAGCATGCTGATGGCTCCCGCCAGCGAAGCCGCCACCGTAGAAATCAGCGTATCGCGATTGGATACGTGGGCCAATTCGTGCCCAAGCACTCCTTCCATTTCTTCCGGCCCCAACAAATCTAAAAGTCCGTCCGTCACCGCGACCACCGCGTGCGCAGGGTCACGCCCTGTGGCAAACGCATTCGCCGCCGCCCCCGGCATGCGGTAAAGCCGCGGCATGGGAAGCGTTGCGGCCTGACACAGTTTTTTCAGAATCGCGTGCAGCTCAGGCGCCTGCGTTTCAGACAAGGGCTCTGCGCGGTAAAACCCGAGAACCAGCTGATCACTGAACCAATACGCACCGAAATCCAGCAAAAGTGCCAGCAGAAAAGCAGCCGCCGCGCCGCCCTCCCCGCCGATCAGCCGCCCAAAATAAATCAGAAGCAGCGTCAGCGCCGTCAGCAAGCTCATCGTTTTTAAAAAGTTTGTCTTCATCAGCCTTTCCCCTTCAGAACCGCACACCCATTTTCTTGAGATCGCGCATCAGCTGTTCGTTGCTGCGAAAACGAATCGCATGCATCCCGACTTTACGCGCGCCCCGCACAAATTTCGGCACATCATCCACAAACACCGACTCTTCAGCGCGAATCCCGATGCGTTTCAGCACCTTCTCATAAATGGCCGCTTCGGGTTTGCGCGCTCCGACCTGATGCGAAGGAAATAATTTTTTGAAATGCTTCAAAATGGGGAATTCACTCTTGATGTATTCAAAGTGCATGTCATTGGTGTTTGAAATCACGTAGAGCGGATAACGTTTTTTGAGCCGCACCAGGATTTTATTCATCCCCTCGTTCTCCCAGAAAATCTCATTCCAGTACTGTTTGAAAACCGTGTAAGGCACGGGCTTCTTTAAAATTTTCATGGAGTGCTGATAAAAATCCCTGGAAGAAATTTCACCGCGAGTGTACGCCTTTTCCACCGCCGAAGTAAAAAAATGCAGCCAGAGCTTTAAGAAAGGCGTCTGGCAGGCGCGGGCAAAATTCTTGCAGGCGCGCGTCGCGTCGTAATGCAGCAGCACATTGCCCATGTCGAAAATAACCGTTTTGATCTTCGGTTTCTGCGGTTGTTTTATTTTCTTTGCCGCGGACACTTTCTTTTTCTTCATACGATTCTGACTCCTTCGATAAATGCTTCTTCGGCGGGCAGAGCGGCCTGATAAACCTCCGCGCTCTCGCCTCGATGCAGTTCAATGTCACAGGTTTCGGGAAGCGGTTTTTGAGCATACCTCAGCATCATGGCAGAAGCCTGAGCGATCCGGTCCGGCGATTCTGCGCCAATGAAAAGCGCGGTCGGCCCGCCAAAATTGAGCGCACTCATGAGCACCGTGCCTTCCGGATGCAAGTGCTCCAGGTACACATTTTGATCGTGATTGCGCGCGATGACAACTTTCGTTTTCGGCCCAAGCCGGAAATGCCGGCCCATGCGCAGGATTTCAAACTGCCAAGTCTCGCGGGAATCATGATGATCGAAAATATCCTGGACCTTTTTGGCAAACTCCGGCGAGGTCAACGCGCAGCCTGCCGAGGGATCCGGCGGATTATCAATCCCATACTCTTTGGCCAGTTTCAAAAGTTTCTGGCGTGAACGTCCCACGATTCCGTAAAGTTTTGCACGGTCAATGACCCCTTCCTGTTCCGGGATTGTCAGCGGCATTTGATGCGCGGAAAGCGGACGCAAAATCCGGCCCTCAAGTCCCGTGTCTTTTTCGATCGCCTTGAAATCTTTCATTTTCTGCGACATCGGCCGCTGGCCAAGCACTTCGCCGGTGATCATAAAAGTGGCCCCGGTATGATCCATCAACTCCTGGGCGCGCCGAAACATGTAGATGCGGCAATCCACACAGGGATTGATGCCGCGGCCATAGCCGAACTTTGGGTTCTTGATGACCTCGATGTAATCCGCCCCGGCTTTCAGCAAGGTAAATCCCACGCCCAGGGCGTGCGCGGCCTGGCGCGCATCGTCCTTACAGCAGCCGAACATCGTCTGGAAATTGACCGCTTCAATCTCCACGCCTTGCGCCTTCACAATGGCAATCGCAAGCTGAGAATCCAGCCCGCCTGAAAGTAATGCAACTGCTTTAGCCATAAACTCCTTTTTTGCGTGTCAGAATGACAAAACCAGACATTTCCCCGCACCGCCCGCCTTGATAAATTCCGAGAAATCCAGTTCCGTTACGGTCAATCCCCGGTCGCGGACGGCCTGAGCTGTGACCGGACAGCCCAAAGGCAGCGCCGCATGTGACCCCGCGATCACCCCATTGCAGGCAAAGCGCAGGGCCTCGGCTTCGGGCACGCTCACGGGATCAGGCACCATTTCCAGAAGCGTCAGCCGCGCGTAGGGAGCAAAGGCCTCCAAAAAAACCAGCGCGCTCTTTTCATTGAGCGGCGCAAAGCAGGTATCCAGATGATAAAAACGCTTGTCCGCAAGCTCAAGGCCTTCGTACTCCACCCGCAGAATTCCTGCCACGGCATCATGCGCTTCCAGATCCGACCTAAAATGAAACCCCGTGTAAAGATCGCGTCCTAAAAAAAGCGCGTCACCCTCTCCTTCGAAAATCAGCGGTTCCGGCACCGAACGTATTTTGAAGCCGTGCTGCTTGAACCACTTTTCGAAATGGGCCTCTTCTCCGCGCCGTTCGCGGTGGCGAAAACGGCTGCGGATAAAATTTTTACCAGCCGCCAGTCCGGCATTGGCCGTGAACACCATATCGGGCAGGCCGGGCATGGGATCGATCAACTCCACCTGGGCGCCGGCCGTATGAACCAGCCAATCGTGCAAAGCCTGCCACTGCTTTTGCGCCAGCGCCTGATTCACCCGCCGCTCGACGCTCATCCACGGGTTGATTTCATACGCCACTTCAAAATGCTTCGGCGGACACATCAAAAATCGCATAAATCTTACGTGTAGCCCAGCCGCTTCAGAGCCTGATCGTCTTTTTTCCAGTTCGGCAGGGTCTTGACCCAAAGCTGTAAAAAAACTTTGGAATCCAGGAACTGCTCGATATCCAAACGCGCTTTCTGCCCGATTTCACGCAGGGTCAGCCCCCCCTGCCCAATCATCATTTTTTTTTGCGAGTCTTTTTCCACCACGATGGTCGCCTCAATGTCGATCAACCCGGGCCGCCGCTCCTTGAAGCTTTCAATCACGACCGCCGCCGAATACGGCAGTTCCTGCATCATGATACGGAAAATCTTTTCGCGGATAATCTCCTCGACAAAAGTGCGCTCCTGCTGATCCGAAACGATGTCCTCGGGAAAATGCGGTTCGCCGGCCGGCAGTAACTCCAGGGTTTTCTTGACCAGAATGTCCATCTGGATATTTCTCTGCGCGGAAACCGGGATCATCTCTTTGTAAAAATCCTGCTTTGCGTAATGCTCCAGCACCAAAAGAATCTGCTCCTTTGGATAGCGGTCCACCTGGCTGATCACCAGAATCACCGGCACATTCGCTTTTCTAAGTTTCTCCAGGATCTGTTCATCCGCCGGCTGAATGCGGGTGGGCAGCACCATCTGATAAACGACATCCAGCCCCTCAAGCGCCTTCTCAATTTCATGCATCATCCAGTGCCCCAAATGATCCTGCGGCTTATGAATGCCAGGCGTATCCAGAAAAACAATCTGGCCTTCCTTCTGCGACAAAATCCCGCGAATAACACCGCGTGTCGTCTGCGGCTTCGGAGAAATACCGGAGAGTTTTTCCCCAACCAGCGCATTCATCAACGTGGATTTCCCCACGTTGGGTTGTCCAAAAATTCCCACAAAGCCCGATTTAAACTTGTGACTCCTCGGCTTAGACTCTCGATTCATGCAGCCGCCGCGCCTTCCTTGGCCGGAGATCCGGCCGGTATTGTTTCAGATTTTAAATCCCCGTTTTTTTTCTCAAGCACCGGCCAATCCATTCTTGGCATAAACGACACGAGTTTTCCCAATCCATCGACCACCTTGACCGGCGCTTCGGCCACCAGCGAACCGGTCGTGCTCGCAAGTTCCATGGCGCCGTGCGTGGCAAGATGCAGTCCCCGCTGGGTTCGCACCCGCAGCGCCGTTTGAAAGGCTTTATTGACCGCTTCGCCGGAGCGCAGTTCGGGACTCTCGATGTCGCCGCGCAGCGGAACATTCAACTGCAGCGTTTTCTCATCCTCCATGAATTTCATCCAGGTTTTGACCGGCACCCCGAAAATAGTCCCGCTCAACGACAACCTGGGTTTCATTTTAAGGCCGTGCAGCCAAAGCTGGTTTTGCGACGTGAGCCGGCGCCGTATGCAGACCACGCGGGTATTCAGGTCGTAACGGCCCTCTTTGACTTCAACCGGCAGCCCGTGCCAAAAATGCGGATAATCCGCCACCGCTCCGTTACGCACACGCCCCTTCAGATCGAAACTGACATAATACGTCGCAAAGCTGGCCCGGCCTTCAATCATAAAAGGCGCCGGTTCGTTTTCTCCGAAGATCCCGCCCAAGAGCACACGCTGATCCAGGATTTCCGGATGCTTGTCCGGCCAGCGCAGATCAAGCAGAGAACCGTTTATTTCCCGGAACAGGTATTTGCGCTCCACGTCTTTGGGGCCGCATTGATGGAACAGAAAAGCACCGTTTTCAAGATCAATCCGGTCAATGAGAAGTTTCCAATGGCTCCGGCTGTGCAGACGAGCCGCGTTTTTTTTGTGTTTGGCGCGGCGGCGCTTAAGCGTGTCCTTCATGTGATGATACCAATCCACCACGTTATTCTGCGCCTCATCCTCTTCGCCGCGGCGTTCAATCAAATACAAAAAATTGGTCAGCTGGATTTCCTCAATGTGAATGAATTGGTGCAGCAGCGGCTGCCAATCGACCTTGAGACTCAGCGATTCCACGTAAAGATGCGGCCGGTAACTGTACTGCGGCTGATTCATGAATCGCAAGCCATAAAAAACGATTTTATTTTTACGCCACTGCAGGTCAACCCGAGTCATCGTCACCGGCATTCCGAAAAGGTCTGTCAGTTGATGCTCAAGACGTGAACGGAGTATGCCCGGAAAACGATCCAGGGTCAAAAGCAGCAGGGCCGCCAGCAAAGGCACCAGAATCCGCTTGCGAATTACTTTGAAAGATCCGAAAAAAATCATGGGCGGGAACCTGTCATAACAAAACTTTTCACTTTTTTTACAAAGCTGTCTATTTCTTCAAAGGTATTGTAAAAATGCGGCGCCACCCGGATGCCTGCACCGCGCGCAGAAACGTAAAAGCCGGCGGCTAGGAGTTTCTTAACGACCGGCGCTGCCGGTGCCGCATGCGCCAGACGAAACACGACAATGCCTGACTGTGTTTTGCCAGCCACACGCGGTGTCACGACTTCAAAGCCCGCGCCTTCCAGGCGCTCCGCCGCATACGTTGAAAGCTCGAGCACGCGCCTTTCAATCCGGGCCATGCCGATCTGCATCAAATAATCAATCGCCGCACCCATGGCAAAAATGACGGGAAACGCGGGACAACCCCACTCATAACGGCCTGCGTCGCGCCGCAGATCCAGCCGGCGGTTATCCATCCGGTCAGGTTCACGCATACTGCGCCAACCCGCCGACTCCGGCTTCAATAAACCCAGCCAGCGGCGATTCACGTACAAAAAGCCGCCGCCATAACCGCCCAAAAGCCATTTGTAGCTATTGGTGCAAAGAAAATCCGCCTGCCAGCGCTTCACATCGACCGCTAAAGCACCGCAGCCCTGGGTGGCATTCACCACTAAAAAACGGTTTTTTTTGAGCCGTCCCAGCGCTTCCATATCCTGGCGATAGCCGGTGCCATACTGCACAAAACTGCTCACAATGGTTTTGACGCCCGCCGTCAGATTTTTTTTAAGCACCGGAATCGGTACCGCGCCGTTTTCATCCTGCTGAAAAATCATGGGGGCGCCGCGCCACAACCACGGCACCGTGCTTGAAGGAAATTCCAGCGTATTGCAAAGCACCTTCCCCTTGCAATGCAAAAGCTCCGCAATCAGATTCATGCCGTGGGACGTGCTGTGCGTAAAAGCGATCTCGTCGGGCTCCGCGTTGATAAACCGTGCGGTCTTGATGCGGATTTCCTCGCGCTGGCGGATCCAGCGGGGCCAGGAAAAATCGGCTTGCGCCAGATGAACACGGCTGTATTTTTCGTACGCGGCGGCCACGGGTTTTGGAATGGGACCGGCGGACGCATGATCGAGATACGCGCAGCGCCGGGTGACGGGAAAGTCCGCTCTGATTTTTTGCCAAAAGGAAGTCATAAGGTGATCAAGGGATCCGGGTTATCTTCCCGCCCCCTCCACGAATAAGGTATTTGAAATAAGCTCGATGAATACTGGGCTGTAGGGTACAGGCATGCCTGTACCCTACCATCTTTGCGTTTCTTTGCTAGTCACGCGCCATTCCAGCTAACCTCATGCGGAAGATACCTAATACCTTGCCACGGAAGAATCGATCCGGAGCGACCAATGATCGATGCCGCCGGAAACATTCTTGAGATTTTTAAATCCCTTCGATTTCAGGAATTCAAGCGCGCGGCGGCTGCGCCCGCCGTGATGGCAGTGTGCCACCACTTCCTTCCCCTGAAAACTTTCCAGTTCCGCAAGCCGGCCCGGAAGCTGTGCCAGAGGGATCAATTTCGCGCCCGGAATACGCGCAATTTCAAACTCGAATTTCTCGCGCACATCGATCAAACAGAACTCCTGCCCTGCATCAAGCTTCGTTTTCAGATCTTCGACTGAAATCTCGCTGATCCCGCCGCCGTCTCCGGCATCGCCGCGGCCCATGCCGCAAAAAGCCTCGTAATCGATCAGCTTTGTGATCGTGGGGTTTTTCCCGCAGACCGGGCAATCCGGATCCTTTTTCAATTTCAATTCGCGGAAGGTCATCTGCAAAGCGTCATAAACCATCAAACGCCCCACCAGCGTGCGGCCGATGCCCACAATCAGCTTGATCGCTTCGGTGGCCTGAATCAGACCGATCACGCCCGGCAAAATCCCAAGCACGCCGCCCTCGGCGCAGCTGGGCACCAGGCCCGGCGGCGGCGGCTCCGGATAGAGGCAGCGGTAGCACGGCCCCTCATCCGGTTTAAAAACTGTCGCCAGCCCGTCAAAGCGGAAAATAGACCCGTAGATATTTGGTTTATTGAGAAGCACGCAGGCATCGTTGGTCAGATAACGCGTGGGAAAATTGTCCGTTCCGTCGATCACGACGTCGTAATCTTTCATGATATCAAGCGCGTTCTCCGACGAAAGGCGCACTTGATACTTCACCACTTTCGTATCGGGGTTCATCTGCTTGATGCGTTTTTCCGCCGAATCAATTTTGGGTTTGCCAACTTCATCGTTGGTGTGAATGATCTGGCGCTGCAGGTTTGAAAGATCCACCACATCGAAGTCCACGAGCCCCAAAGTTCCCACGCCCGCGGCCGAAAGATAAAGGCCCAGCGGAGAACCCAGCCCGCCCGTTCCGATCAAAAGCACTTTGGAATCAAGTAGTTTGCGCTGCCCCTCTTCACCGATTTCCGGCAAAATAAAATGGCGGCTGTAACGCTTAAGCTGCTCCGGCGTAAAATCACTCACGGCTCTCTCCCCCTGATTAACTCAGTCCCTGTTGAAACAAAGGCTCCTTGCGAAAAATATCCCGAAGCTGCGCCGCTTCCTGAATTCTGAGCCGCGGGTCCTCGGTAGCCAGCAGGTTTTCAAGCACCTGCGCGCGTTTTTTAGCGCCCGGGATCACCGTTGAAACCGGCGTGTATTCCAAAACATACTCAAGCGCCGCGCGCACCAGCGACAAACGGGCCGTACTCAAAATCGGCTTCAGACGCTCCAGCTTTTTCAAATCCAGCTCGCGTCTCTC
>JAHFHB010000076.1 GCA_023247135.1 Candidatus Omnitrophota bacterium | reverse complement strand
CGTCACTTCGGCTCTGGCGCCGGAGTCTGGATCATCCGTGAAAATTTTTACCAAAACACTCCAATGCCCAAGCCGCTTTACCTCCGCTTGCGAACCGCGGTTCCAATCATGCAGGCCGAGCTTCTCGAAATCTTTCATATCCCATTCCATTGGGAGCTCTGGGGTCGCAGCTAAAGGCCGCGAAGCCCTTTCCAAAACCGGTGCCGCCACTTTATTTTCAAAAGCCTCTTGAAAGGTCTCGAGACGGCGGCGCCAGTCATGGCGCCAGTTCCAGTCAACGCTTTGAGGATCCATGCCGGCCCGGTAGGCCTTCAGTTTAAACGCCGCATAAAGCAGGTTGGGAATCAAAGCAAAATAGTCCGTCGAGTGCGCCACTGCGTCTCGGATAGAAACGAATGGCAGGTGGCGCTCTGCACTGAACTCATAGCCTTCGCGCTGTAAAAGCATCAATGTCTGGAAATAAGGAACATCTTCCAGAACCGGCAGATATCTTTCTGCCACCACTTTAGGATCTAGCCGCGAGTCGTTTGTATCATTGAACCCCGTCCTCATTTCAGAGCGAGCAGGCGCTGTCTGAGCATCTTGGGCAGCGGTCTCTGTTTGCGGCGGCGCCTCAGAAACCGCGGGAACTTTTGCGCCCTGCACCGCGCGGCGCTCAGCGCTCAGACGTTGAATGGCGGCATAAATCCGGTTACTCCGGGTGATAGAAAAAATGTGCATCCAGAACCATGCGGCAAACCTGAAAGCATTCCACACATGCACGCGCGTGTAGTAGAAAAGTCCGAAGATCAGCAGTCCGCCGGCCGCAAAATAAATCAGGCTTGGAACCAGAAAAATAGTTTTGTCCTTAAATATAAACATTTCAAGCAGTGCGGCAAGCTGCGCAATCCAGATCAGCGCCCGGGCGCCCCACTGCAGCCGCCCCATTCCGTAATGAGTGCGGCTGTCCGTATCCAGAAAAAATTCATGTACGTATTCGCGGCGGTTGAAAGGCAGGGTTTCTTGAGAAAATTGGATCGACTTTTCACGCAGTGATTCTTTGTAAAGCAGAGCCCGCCGGGCCGCCAAACGAATCCAATCACGAGTGGCCACACCCTGCTGCTCGCGGCGCTTCACTTCATCCTTTTCATATTTTTTAGCCAGCAAGGAATCCAGCGCCCAAAGTCCGCCGGACTGAGTGCCGTTGATCTCAATGACATACGGCACCAGCTTTCCGTCTTCGCGCGCCACCATCAAATCCAAACCCAGAAAATCAGAAACGTTTTCACCCGGCTTCAACGCTCCATCCTGCTTAGCACGAGCTTGCAGCGCCTCGAAGGTCCGGCGCGCAATGCCCGCAACCTTTTGCCGCAGCGCTCCCAATTCTTCCGGACTTATTTTGAGTTTTTCAGCCACTTCCTCGAGCAGCATGACCCCGGACCCCTGGCTGATATTCACCGCGGTTTCCTCATCGCCCGTCCTCACCACCACACCACTCACCACCGGCTGATTCTGAGCATCGAGAGAAACCAGCACGCGCAAATTCCAGTCGAGCGTGATGGGTTCTACCGGCACGTCAGGATGTTCAGGGTCAGGGCCGGAGGCATGCAGCATCAATTCGGGTGTGACCCGGCCCTGGATGAGCATGTCGCGGGAGCGCAGACCCGTCAAAATTCTTTTGAGTTTGAGCTCTTTGAGTTTTTGATACGCCGGCTCAAAATCCAGCCAGTTAAAAAAGGTGATGCCGTAGCCTTGGCTGCCGTCGACGGGCTTGAGCACAACTTCAGAAAGCTGATGGTCAATCATGAAGTCACGTAAAAAAGTTTCGAGCTCGAAGCGCCGGTCCCAGGAGAACCGGCTCTGCCGGTATTGCGGCAACGCCGCAACCCGCTTGGAACGCGCACGTAAAATGACGCCGGAAGCCGGTGTGGGAATGCCCTGTTGCATCAAAATTGCTTCCGTAAGCGCCTTATCGTTGAAGTAATCCGCTTTCGTTGGATCCATGGCCGTCGGGATTCCATGGGTTCTAAACCGCTCTTGAAATTTATCTTCGGCATTCATCAAATAGTGGATCGGCAGCGGCGTTTCAAACGAGACCCAGTAAGGCTGGTCTTCCTTGAAAACAATCGCGGCATTGGCCCCGAACACTTCGCGGCCATCACTGGCCCGGCCCATCTGCACGTTCTCCGGGAGCACGAGCAAAAGATTCGCATTCGCATGCTTGGCCCCTTCGCGAATTTTGACAATGTCATTGTGATTGGCAGGATGAATAATCGCGAGCGTGACAGCCTCCTCGCCCTGCTTGATCAGTTCGTCTGGCTTACCGAACTTGAGGGGCGCAAAACCCAGCCGGATCAATTCGTTTCGAGCAGATTCCCATAACAGACTTTTGGCAGGTGTGGGGTGGAGCGAAGTCCAGTCAGCCAACTCCGGCGCTTCGCCGAACCGTTCCGGGACTAGATCATCAAGGCTGACAGGGTCCCAGGCCACGCCCGCCCAATCCAGCTTTTGCGGCAAGCGCTTTTCGACCCACATGATTTTTCTGAATTCTTCGAGAAGTTTAAACGCCGAGGCTTCCGAGCGCTTATCCACCCGGTAACCGGTGAGAGTCATGCGCGCTTTCCATAACGGCCGGCCCAATTGCTGCGCGAAGTGCAGCAAAAGCGCCTCCACATCCTGATACCCAGCTTGAATCAAATCATTTTGTAATAAAGTCCACTGCGTCATAAACCGGTCCAACTCGCCTGCTCCCGAAAATGCAATGCGCCTTTCCAGTTCCTGCCGAAGTACGGGCAAGTTCACCGCCGGTTCCTTTGTTTGGCTTGCGCTGGACCGCATTTCGGAACGCGGAATAGCATCGCGAACGGGCTGTACGACTTTTTGATCAAAGAAATTGCGCAGACTTTTTTCCGGGTGAAGGAAATGCTGGCTGCTATGAACAAGCGCGGGATAGTAAGGCAATGCCGCAACGGCATTATCCGCAAGGCCAAGAGTTTGAGCTTTGACTTTGAAAAGCGTCCACAAAAGAAAGGCGAGGCCGGCCCCCGGCGTAGAGCGCATAGCATTCGCAATAGCCTGTTCGGCATTGCCGGCTCCGTTAAAAATGGCCGCTTCCATCTCCGGTTCAAACTCGGAGCGCTTTTCAGCAGTGGCACGCCACAAGTTTCGCGCGGCATCGACTGAAACGTCAGCCACCAGCGGCAAATATTCCCGTAGAACTTTTTCGCGGTTCAGACCCGCATAGGTGTTTAAATCTCTCAACAGGTGCCGTTCATCGTTAAAATAAACGGTCAGCGCTTTCGCTTGCGCGGGATGGACACGCACCAGTTTTTCATCCGGCTCATGCTTGACTCCTGGAAACTCAAGCAGCGCTCGCCATACAAACTCAGGATCCATTTCAAGCTCGTCGGCAATTTGCCCCACGCTCAATTGGTAAAGGCGCGACACGCGAACCGCGCCTTCGATGAATGCATGCACGCGCGCTTGAGGTTCTGTGAGATGCAGCACGGGAACGCCCAGCTCCTTCAACATGTCAAAACCGGCCGTATTGCCGCGCGTCGCCAAAATCATCCCGCCTGGATCTTCATGGGTTCCCTGCTCCGGCCGGTTGTTTTTAAAATCAACCCACGCCACGTGATAGCCATACCCTAAAAGCAGCAGCGCCACATTCTGGTTATAATCTTCTGCGGATGAAAAATAAAGCAGTCCGTCATCCTTCACGAGCTGGTGCGCGATGTGCACAAAGTCTAAATGGTCATCGGGAAATGGCTGATTCATCGAAACAAAATCCATGGAATGACGCCCGCGATCTGTGAGAGACTGATCGTTTGAGGCCAGATAGCTTTTGCGCACAGCAAACGAAAACAGACCGGCCTGATCTTCTTCGGTGCCGCTCATATGAAGTGTCAAATGTCCCGTCAGTAAGTCACGCACTTCTTTCTCAAACCAGCGGTCACCAGCGCCCAAATCCACCCCCATCAGTTCTGCATCAGGTGCACGCTCACGAAAAAACCGCTGCATGAACTCCACAAAATCCGGCTGCAGAGCCGGTTCCGCACTTCTTTGCTGGCTTATCTCTAAATCCTCCAAGACCGCCCGCATTTCCGAACGAGCCCCAGGTTCCGTTTCTTGAGTAAAAGGCAGTCCAAGAGCAGCGGCGATTTTTTCACTCCATGCTCGGAAAATTTGACGCGACCGGGTTGTAAATTCTTCGCGCAATGCCGGATTGGCTTCCAGAAAATTTTCAGCGGCCATAAACTTCCGTAAGAAATCAAGCTGCCGCGCCAGCTCGAGGCTGGCATCATCATCCGTACCTTCAAACCAATCGGCATCAAGTAACTCCGTCATAACCGGCTGCTTCTGCAAAAATGAGGCAAGCTTTGTTCCCAAACGGCCCATGTGACGCAGCAGTAAAGACGGGATGGGAATTTTCCAGCCAAAAAACCGGATAAAATATCGCTGATAGACAGGCTCGTGATAAAGATCGCGCACTGCTTTGGCATAGCCTTCCCACAGCGTAGCCAGCTGTCTATCAAAACCTTCTTTCGTTTCTTTTTGATGTGCTTTTAAGGCCGCCGCAAGAAGCTGGGTGCCCAGCAGCGCTTCCTCATAAGAAGTATCCAGGATGCCATTTGCGGGATCGATGTGCTGCCATTTTAAAACGCGGAATTCGGTCAAGTGCTCTGGTGTCTGGCTGCCCTCGGCCGGGAATACGATTGTTTCATCAGTAAGGGCCGCGTCTTCGTCATGCCGGTGCTTGATATAAAGCATGCCTTTAGACATGAGCCACAGCTTGTTCCATAAAAATTGCTCAGGGCTCAAGGCCGGCCCTTCGCGCCGCCGGTAGGCACGCAACGTGGCGGCAATCAGCCTGGCGTCCGGCCCAAGATTTCCTTCAATGGAGATGTGCATGGGGGAGCCGCGCCGGTAATTCTCATGCAGCCCCATTTTATGCAAAATGGGCAGTGCCAAAGCGTAAGCACGGGTAGACCAAACCGGAAGAAAGGAAGTTTCCACGAGGCCTTTAAATTCCGGCCGTCTTGGGCTGGGAATGCCAAAATATTGCAGTGCCTGTTTCCAGGCATAGGCTTTCTCGCGCGGAACACCCAACGATTGAATCTCGATCCCTTCCGTGGGCAATAAAAGCCTGCGATCTTGTTCTTCGGAATGGATTTTTTGGAACTCCGCTTGCCACAAATGCTCCACATCAGATTCTGTTTTTGATGAGTCTGAAAAAAGATCGTAGGCCAGCAGTTTTAAAACGGCTTGCGCACCATAGGAAATCTGAGGCCATTCCGGCAGGCGCGTTTTGATTTGCATCAAGGCATCTGTTTTTTCTACCACCGCAGGGTCAAGAACAGCGTATTTCCATAGCAAGTGGCCCGTTTCAAAAAGCAATCGCTCCACGAACTTGAGCAAGGCCAGCCTGTCATCTAAGCGAATCAGCTGCTGCATCTCCGCTTTTTTCAACAAAAACTCACGAACGACTTTCAATAAATCAGTGGCGGCCTCTTCCGGCAAGATCGGCTGAAAAGCATGGGCATACTCCGGCCGGATACGCAGGTTCTCACCCTCACGTTGCAGCATCCGCGCCAAAGTCTGCCAGCGAGCGTAAAAAATCATCTCTGCAGCCGCGTGCTCATCGTGACCGGAGACATCCTGGGTAAAAAGATAATCTGCGGTTAAAAAAGGCAAGAGGCCCTGACGCAGGCCGTCATCTTTAAAAATCCGTTGTGCATATTCCAGCGCCGGCCGTATAAAATCACGCTCGAATTTTTCAGAAGAAATCATACGGAAAGGCTGCTCGTAAGGCCGTTCATACTTAGCCTCACCGTCAAAAGAATCAAGGACGGCCAGGTCAGTCGAACGCGCCGCTTCTCTTAAGATTGCACGCAGCAGCTCTTGGTACACGGGGTCAGGCCCGGCATCGTTCCAGGGTAATGGGACAAGCATTCTCACCTGTTCTTCGCCACCCAAATTGCGATTATGACTGGCTAAAAGAAAAACAAGCCGCATCTGTTCCATCCAGCTTGACCATTTCCAGAGCAAGTCCTTGCGTTGATGCAAAGGTGTGTTTTGATAAGCTTCGAATAGGCTTTGCGTCACCACCCCAGTTTCCTGAAGAATTTTTTTGACCGCTTCAAGGTCCGCAAAGCCTGGGCTCGGGTTCTGTAGCTGCTGATAAATCAAAGTGTCGATATAGCCAAATTTATAAGCCACTCTTACCCCTTCGAGATCGCCCAAATGCATCATCAGCCAGGACTCTGCGAGATTTTTTTTGGGCACTGGCGGTATCGAAGGATAAGAGGCATTCGGTAGCGCACGGTATAAAGATTCAGGGATTTCCTCAAGCGCAAGCGCCTGGCTCTGGTTCTTGTGCTTTTGGCGGTGAACAGCTGCCAAAATAGGATCGATGACCTGATCGTCACCGATCGCGGCAAGCTCTTCGATCAAAATCGGGAGCAGCTCACGATCCGCCTTTTGCAGCCATTCGATCAACGCGGCTTTGCCCCCGGAATTTTTAATAGATCTTAGGCCACGTGCCGCCGCTTTTCTAATATTGCGATGGGCATGCGTCAAAAGGCCTTCAAAATGTGAGCGATCTATGGCGTGACTCGGCCAATGAAAACTCAGGTTCCCCAAGAGCAGCGCGGCAGATTCCACCACATCCGGATGGGTATCGTGCACAGCGTCGAGGAGCACCTCCTTCGTATTAGGCGCGTACGCCATTAAAATCTTTGTCACTGATTTCCGGAGTCCGGGAGAACCCATGCCGTAGAAACTGATCACTTTTTTCAGCCGCTCAAAATTTTCAGAGCCTTTTTGAAAACTGCCCATTGGCTCCATGGTTTCCATCAATTTTTCCAACTGGCCGGCCACTCGCTGCACAACCGATTCAAACACCGGCTGATTCGTCCTCATCTCGGAACGCGCAAGACTCTGAAACCGAAAACCGGTGATGGCTGTCAAATTGTCCAGCCCATAGGCCGCACTGAAACCCGATGCGCGAACAATTTGCATAAGGTTGCGGATTTCGTAGATGCGTTTCTTGGGCATGCGGGGAAGATACAAGTAAGTATCCAGATTTTGCGCCACCAAGCTCTGGTGTATTTTCTCTGCGTCTCCTAGAAAAATAGGGCCTGCTACTACCCAATAATTTGTCAGGGCTTTTTTGAGGTAGGCAATGCGAGCCGGGTCATGAATGGCAAAAAGCAGTGTTTCGAAGTTTCCAGAAAACCGCCCCCCGAAACGCTTGATAAACTGACTTTCAAGCCATCCGTAAAAATTCCAAATTAAGCCTGAAAGCATCGGATCATTTTTTTGAAGATCCTCTATAATTTCGGACATAAGCAAATCCGGCATTTCTATGCCGCCAAAAGGCTTCCAGTCCATTTCAGAAAGCCAGTTTTCGATTTGCGCGGCGTTTTCCTCAATCATTTCTCGTAAACCCGCAATGACAGTGCGGGCAGTCGCTTCATCAGGCCAAACTTGCGTATAGGGAGCTCCGATTAAGTTGACCTTCCCCGATATCCCCGGATCGTAATAAGTCAAAGGCAAGATAAACATCATCAGTTTTTGAAATGCCGCAAGAAACATCGTGCGTTCAGACGCCGGCAAATCGGTGCGTTTAAGTTCTGCGATGAGAATCTTTAAAAGACTCGAGGAAATAACAATGTCGTCCGGACCATCGTGCCTTGCGATTAACAAATGCGAGCCCTTGGCATAGGCAAGTAACCCTACCGCCGTATCACGATAAGGCGCAGGCAGAAGCAAAGCTTGGTGCGAGAATTTCAAAAACTTTTTAGGGTCGATAAAATGAAAGATGCTCTTTGCGAAAAGCGACGGCACACTTAGGTCCATCGCCCCTCTTTTTTGTGCGTTGTAGATTTGAATCAAGTCTTCCAGCTTTTGCAGGTCGCGCGCTTCAAACGGCTGCTCAGCACTCGCAGGATGGTCGATGGATTTTTGGAGCAGATAAAGGCCCAGCGCCTCTAAAACCATTTGTTCATCTAACGGCTGTGTGATGCCCTTGTGAGTAAGACGTATCGCTTGCGTTTCATCGTATACCCCCGGCAATTGAGTGACGGTCCACAATCCGTCCCATGGCCCTTGATCCGAGAATTGCGAAGAAATTTCTGCGAGGAGTGCATGAATCTCCATCGGATCCGCTGACACATCCCCCGCTCCCCTCAAAAGAGCATGGGCAGCCCTCACCCACTCCTCAAGCTTTACATCCCGGCGCATTTCGGAGCGAGGCTCCGCCGAGTCCCGA
>JAHFHB010000075.1:1779-8269 GCA_023247135.1 Candidatus Omnitrophota bacterium | reverse complement strand
GTTTTTTCTTCAGAAGAAGTGCGGCGAGTTTGCGGCCCAGGGCCAGGCTTGGGACAGTCGTGAAAACGAGCTGAAAACTCAAGGCGAAAAACTAACGGTGTGTCAGCGTGGCTTTGAAGTTTTCTTCCGCGCGGCCGAGAGAAATATGGCCTTCACGCGCAAGCCAGCCAAGACTCATCAAAAGCAATTCGCGCGGACGCTTCAGGGCGCGCGTCATCTGATCGAGCGTCGCATTGCCGTTTTTATCCAGGTAATTCCAAATCTCGCCGGCGCTGATACCAATTTCAGTAATCATGATGAACTCCTTTGATGAATAAAAGCAGCGGGAGGACGTTTGAACTATAGCAGATCGGCGCCCGGATTGTCCAGCTAACCGAGGAGTTTCTTGAGGTAGTACCCCGTATGCGATTTGGGGGTGCGCGCCACTTCCTCAGGCGTGCCGCAGGCCACCAGTTCGCCCCCGCCCGCGCCCCCCTCCGGGCCCAAATCAATGAGAAAGTCGGCAGAGCGGATGACATCCAGGTTGTGTTCGATCACCACCACGGTATTGCCCTGATCGCGCAGGCCAAACAAAGCTTTGAGCAGATTTTCAATGTCCGCAAAATGCAGCCCGGTGGTCGGCTCATCCAGCAGATAAAGCGTTCTGCCGGTCGATTTTTTACTCAGTTCCGCGGCCAGCTTGACGCGCTGGGCCTCGCCGCCTGAAAGCGTGGTAGAAGACTGCCCCAGCGTCAAGTATCCCAGCCCAATCGTCCTCAGCAGTTCCAGTTTTTCCCGGATCATCGCAAAACTCGCGAAAAACTCCATGGCCTCTTCGACGGAGAGATCCAGGACCTCCGCAATATTTTTGCCCTTGTACCGCACTTCCAATGTCGGCTCGTTGTAACGTCGGCCGCGGCAGTCGTCGCAGATCACGTACATGTCAGGCATGAAACTCATTTCGAGTTTTTCAAAGCCTTCGCCGCGGCACTTTTCACAACGCCCGCCTTTCAGATTGAAACTGAAACGCGAAGGCGTGTAACGCCGGGCTCGCGACTCGGCAAGCTCACTGAACAGCTTGCGGATAAATCCGAAAAGGTCGGTGTAGGTCGCGGGATTCGAGCGCGGCGTGCGGCCGATCGGCGACTGATCGATTTCAAGGACCTTGTCGATTTTTTCCGCATGCTCAAGCTTTCTGAACTTGCCCACTCGCATGTCGGTTTTCCAAATACGGTTATGCAGTTCGCGGGAAAGCGTGTCATGCACGAGCGTGCTCTTACCGGAACCGGAAACGCCGGTCACACCAATCAAAAGTCCCAGCGGAAACTCCACGTCGATATTTTTGAGATTATGCTCGCTGCAGCCGCGCAGAACCAAGGCCTCGCCTTTTTTTTTCGCTTTGCGTTCATGCGGAATCGATACCGAAAGCTCTCCCGTGAGATAGCGCACGGTCAAAGACTGTTTTTCTTTGGGGGTTTTGAGTAATGTGTTCACCGGTCCTGCCGCCGTAACCTCCCCACCATGCCGGCCGGCGCCCGGCCCCAGGTCGATCAGGTAATCGGCCCGGCGCATGGTTTCCTCGTCATGCTCCACCACCAGCACCGTATTTTTCATATCGCGCAGATGCTCCAGCGAGGCCAGAAGCCGGTCGTTGTCGCGCGGGTGCAGGCCGATGCTGGGTTCATCAAGCACGTAAAGCACGCCGGTCAGACCCACGCCGATTTGAGCCGCCAGGCGGATGCGCTGCAGCTCGCCGCCGGCAAGTGTGGCCACACTGCGATCCAGCGTCAGATAGCCCAGGCCGACTTCGCTTAAAAACCGCAGGCGTTCGCGGATCTCCTTGAGAATCGGTTTTGTAATTTTTACCAGTGCCGGAGTAAACGCCAGTTTGTCAAAAAAAGGCAGCACTTCGAGCACAGTCAACGCGGTCACTTCGGTGATCGGCTTACCTGAAATCTTGACACCGAGCGCGGTCTTGCCCAGGCGCTGGCCCTGGCATTCGTCACAGATATCCTCTTTTAAAAATTTGCGCACCTTGCGCTTGATCTCTTCGGAAGACGTTTCATGGAACAGCCGGTTCAATTCTTCGATCAACCCTGAAATGTCGGGGCCTCCCCACAAAAAGGCCTCGCGCGCATCTTCGGGCCAATCCTGGTAGGGCAAGCTCCATTCGAATCCGAATTTTTTGGTCAAGTCATGCAGGAGATCTTCGATGAAATATTTGTTAAACGAGAAAAAAATCTCTTCGTTTAAGGCACCGCCCATGAGGGATTTGGCCGGGTTTTGAATCAGGCCTTTTTTCTGGATCTGGGCGAGTTTGCCAAGACCGCGGCAGCGCGGACAGGCGCCGTAGGGGCTGTTGAAGGAAAATAAGTTCGGCACGAGTTCCGGATAACTGACGCCGCAATCCGGACAGCTGTGGCGCGTCGAAAAAAACTGTGCGGCGCCCGATTTCTCTCCGGCCAGAACCTCTTCAACCAGGATCGCCCCTTGCGCCAAACCCGCAGCTCTTTCAAGCGAGCTTTCCAAAAGGGCCCGCTCCTGCGGCTTGACCTTGAGATGATCGATCAAAATCTCGATGTCGTGGCGCTGGGTCTTGCGCAATTTCAGATCGGGCTTGAGAACCGTCATGCGTTTGTCGATGCGCGCACGCGAAAATCCTTTTTTCAAAACGTCCGCAAACAGTTTTTGAAATTCGCCCTTGCGGCCGCGCACACAAGGCGCAAACACGCGCACCTCACGGCCTTCAAAGGCGGCGATAACTTCCCCGGCGATTTCGGGAAGTGAACGCGCGCTCAGAATGCGGCCGCACTCATGGCACGAAGCCTCTCCGGCCTTGGCATAAAGAAGCCGCAGGTAATCGTAAATTTCAGTGACCGTGGCCACGGTCGAACGCGGATTGTGCGTGATTTGGCGCTGTTCGATGGAGATACTGGGCGAAAGCCCGCCGATGTAATCGACCTCGGGCTTTTTGAGTTTCTCGAGGAACTGCCGGGCGTAGGACGAAAGGCTTTCCAGGTAGCGGCGCTGGCCCTCGGCGTAAATCGTATCAAAGGCCAGCGAGGATTTGCCCGACCCTGAAAGGCCGGTGAGCACCACCAGCTGATTGCGCGGAATCTCAAGGCTGATGTTCTTAAGATTGTGCTCGCGCGCCCCACGAATCGTAATGACTTTTGCCTGCGTCATAAAAAATCAGGTGCCGATGCGCGCGGGGGAAAATATTTTACGCAAAAGCGCCATGGCGGAATAAAACGCAAGCGCGCTGGTCTTGGGATTGTGCGGCGCCGGCCGGTTGTCCGTGCGGATAAGAATATCGCCGCTTGCGGCATGAATCCGAATCTCATGCGAGTTGACTGCCAGCCCGCGCGCCGTCCAGATTTCAACGCGCGTTTTAAGCTCGCCCATCCCTGCCAGGCTCAGGACTGCCGCCACGTTCACATTCTGCGGAAATCCGCGCACGGCCTCGGCCGCCGATCCCCTAAAAACACACCGGGGCGCACGCCCGCTTAAACGGGGAAATTTCTTTTTTGTAAAATAAGGCGCGCCCCTTAAAGCTTCGGGAGGTTTGCGGGTGATCAACGTCACGCGCTTCAGGCCGGATTCACGGGCAGCCAGAAGCCCGTCAAGTCCCGCCACCGCGCCTGAAGGCACCCAGAGCGTTCCTGAACTTTTGTTTAACCATGACTGCCAGATTTTATTTTGCAGCAACCCCCCGGCACTCATGACCAGAATGGATTTATTGTTTTTAAGCGCCAGTGCGGCGGCAGGGCCTGCGGCTTCGGCCGAGGCCGCTTCGATAATAAAATCAGCGCGGTCGACCAGGTTTTGCAGAGAAGTGTTTGTGAGTTTGAGATGCAATTCGCGGGACAGGGCCAGCGCCTTTTCAGGGCGATGTTCCGAGACGGCCGAAAGGCGCACGCGGCCTGAAAATTTACGGGTCAGAAAAAGGGCAAGTTCGCGGCCGATAGTGCCGCAGCCGATAAGGCCAACTCGAATGGGTTTCATGTTTAAATGCTGTCGCTCGTTAGTCGGAAATAAAAATACTGACATGGACGCGGTTCGCAAACTCGTAGGGAACAGGCATGCCTGTTCCCTACTTTACATTGCGAGAGGCTGATGTCAGGCAACCGACAGCTTTTTACCCTATGATTTCATTGCGCTCATTGAGCACAATTTTTTTCGGCTCGTGCGTCTTGAGCTCTTTTTCGTCCAGCACAACAAAAGACATCACGATGATGATGTCGCCTTTTTTACCGTAGCGGGCCGTGCCCCCGTTCAGGCAAACGGCGCCGGAGCCGGGTTCGCCGCGCAAAGCATAGGTTTCGGCCCGCGAACCGTTCGTCAGGTTCGCGATCAGCACTTTTTCACCCGGCAAAATGTCGGCCGCTTCCAGAAGTTTTGCATCAATCGTGATGCTCCCCGGATAATCGACACAGGCATCGGTGACACGGGCGCGGTGAATTTTTCCGTGAAGCATTTGTCTGAGCATGAACAAGGCCCCTATTTTGGAAGGCGGATTATAACATTATCGATGAGTCTTGTCTTGCCGAGGAATGCCGCGCCCAACGCCGTCATTTCAGCCTGCGGCCGGACAAGGGATTCAAGCGTCTCCGGATCGACGATTTCCAGATAATCCACTTTGTCGAAAGAAGCCGCCAGCATGCGGCGGGCCCGGCGCAAAAGCCCCGGCAGGTCTTTACGCCTGCGGCAAAGTTCGCCCTGCAAAAAGAAAAGACTCCGGGAAAGCGCGCAGGCCCGTTTTCTTTCTTCACCGCTCAGATAAATATTCCGTGAGCTGAGCGCCAGGCCGTCCGCTTCACGCACCGTGGGAATCCGGTAAAAACGGATCCCCCAGTGAAATTCACGCAGCATCGTTTCAATCACCACCGACTGCTGGTAATCCTTCTGGCCGAAATACACCGCAGACGGCTGGGCCAAGTTGAAAAGTTTCGCGCACACCGTCATGACGCCGCGGAAATGCCCGGGCCTGTTTTTGCCGCAAAGGCGGTCCGTCAGCCCCGGCTGTTTGAGTTCATCCACGCAGAGCGTGTACCCCGCCGGATAGATGCCTGCCGCTGAAGGCGCGAATAAAAAATGGGCTCCGGCATTTTTAAGCAGGGCCGCGTCGCGCCGGAAGGGCCGCGGATAACGCGACAAATCTTCTTGGGGGCCGAACTGGGAAGGATTCACGAAAATACTGACCGCAACCCTGTCGTTCTGGCGCAAAGCCGCTTTCACAAGGGCGCTATGCCCGGCGTGCAGGGCACCCATCGTAGGCACAAAGCCGATCCGCTTGCCCCGGCTGCGTAAAGAGCGCATCTCTTTTTGAAACGCCTCAGGATTTCGAATGATTTTCATGCGCGTTCTCCCATCTCAACCTCTGCGCCGGTGAGCTCGGGAGATTTTTTTTCGATCTCCGCTAAAAGTTCCGCGGCCGTTTGCCCCAGCCTTGGATGCCGCCACTCTGGGTTTAAATCAGACAGCGGCTTCAGCACAAACCAGCGTTCGTGCATGCGCGGGTGCGGCAAGGCAAGCCCCGGTTGATTCAAAATCTGTCCGTCAAAATCAAGCACGTCTAAATCAAGCGTCCGGGGCCCGTTTTTTTCGGCCCGGATGCGGCCCTGCTCGTGTTCGATCGCAAGCAGCAGGCGTAAAAGCGCCTCGGCCGCAAGATTCGTTTGGATTTGCCACACCGCATTGAGATACGCGCCTTGCGGCGGCCCGCCCACCGGCTTCGTCTCATAAGTTCCGGACGAGGCCAGCTGTTCAATGCCGGGCGTCTCTGACAAAAGCGCCCGCGCCTGTGTTAAATGGCTCAGGCGGTCCCCCACGTTAGAGCCCGCGGCGATGAAAGCTTCATGAATCATTCAATCCCCCGAGATTGATTTGGCAAGTGGAAATGAGCGCGAATTATAGCACAAAAGAGAGGGCGAAACCCACCGGTTCAGCGAGGCTGTTTAGCATGGGTAGGGGCGGGTTCTAAACCCGCCTTCCGAGAAGAATCTAAAATTCAAAGGGCCGGTTTAGAACCGGCCCCTACAAGCAAAACCATGAATATCGTGAAAAAAAAATCACCCGCGGAAGTTAAAACCCCGGTTGAGAAGGCTCAATTCGTACGCTTTCATGCGCACTTCATCGCGGATCCAGCAGATCCGGGTTTTCAGGTAAAAAGAGTACACGTCAAGAAACTCATCAAGTTTGGCTTTGATTTCATCTTCAACATCCTCAAGGATTTCAGGCGGTGCAATGCGGATCGTTTTTTCCATCGTAGTCCTGCCCTTGTTTAAGGTTGAGGCGGGGCGGTCCCGGGTTCAACGGGAATGCCCGAAGAAACTCCGCCGTGAGTTAAAAAGCAGCCGTGAATTCACTGCGCAGGCTGAACCCCGGCTTGATTCTCATCAGCTCTCCGAGAAGTCCGAGACACTGCTTCTGGATATCTTCGCGGCGCGTCTCCTGCCACAGCGAATAGAGCCTCAGAAAACGTTTTTCCTTGCTGCGAAAGGATCTTGCC
>JAHFHB010000075.1:0-1769 GCA_023247135.1 Candidatus Omnitrophota bacterium | reverse complement strand
CTTCTTTTCTCCTTTCCGCCCGAGCGCCGTCGGGGTCAAAGTGGAATGTCGGATCGAGCGCTGCGAGCTCGCGGGCGGCATCCAGCAGCTGCTGGCGCAGACACGTATCCGGTTTTTTGATCCAGGCTCCGTAGAGATCCAGAAAAAGATCGGTGCGGCTCTGCCGGGTAAAACGCTGTTCATAGTTTTTGAGTTCATCGAGGAACTGCTGGAACGCTTTGTCGCGGAAACCGCTGGCGAAGTGAAAATAATCACGGCGCACGTGTCTGAGCAATGCCTGATAAAAAGGCAGATGCTTTGAAATTTTCTCGAGCACCTCGCCCACACCGGTGCTCTTGCGGTAAATGCGTTTGTGATAACCGGCCGCCTGATCGTAGTAAAGTTTTGAAAGTTCCTGGAAATAGCGCGGCGAGCGGTGGAAAAATTTACGGCCGTGCTTGGGGGCCAGGTCGTCGAAGATGGCGCTGTGGATCAGAAGATGGTCGGCATTGACCTTGAAAATGAAGTACCGGATTGTTTTATCTTCCGTGGCGCGAACCCAGTCGAGAATCTCACTGCTTTCCTGGGAGAGGTAAGGCGCCGACATTTCATGGTATTCCGGCAACGCGACTGCGAAAAGAAGATGCGCCAGGTAGATGTTGACGTCTTCATCGTAGACATGCTGATTGGAAGGGAAACCCTTTTCTTCCCGGACTTTGAGAATAGCCGTCAGCAGATAGCGGATCGCTGAATCCCGCTCCTGGGTGCTGATGTCAAAGTAAAGGCAGCTCTCCTCGCCTTTCTTCGGGTTTCTCTCATCCGCCATGGCCGTTCCTCCGGTTGGTCTTATTTAAAACCTTTATAAATATGCTTAAATAAAGATCAAAAAAAAACTGCCTGACAACTTATTACAACCGTACCATATGCCCCTGGCGCTGTCAAATTCAGGCTGCTTTATTTAAATGTCGTAACTTATTTATTTACATATAGTTACATTTTTAATCGCGCAGGAATTTAACTTAAAATACGGGAATAAAACGGGTTAGAGGCTTATTACAAAACGGACTGAATAGAGGCGAGAAAGCGGCGGCTTTTGAGGGGGTTTCCGAGGTGATAGAGCATGAATCCGTCCATCAGACGCCCTAGCCCGGCATTGGCCTCCCCTTGCGGCCGGTAGCGCAGGGATTCCTCCGGCGAGTGGCAGGCGTAATAGCGCAAGGCACTCATGAGGGGAGCCGGCAGAAGCTGGGCATCCGGGGCCGCATGGCGGCAGGCCGTGCAAAAAAGACCGCCTTGCGCCACTGAAAAAAACCCGCCTTCCGGCAGGGGTTTCTGGCATCCCGTACAGACATCCAGCGACGGCAGCAAACCGGTCTCCGCCAGAAGCTTCAACTCAAAAATCCGGGCGATGTGCTCGGGCTTGACCGAGGAGAGATAGCGGAAACAAAAAAGCAAAAGATCGAAAACTTCTTCGTGCGGGTCGTGGACTTCAAGCACCCGGTCGGCAAGTTCCGCAAAATAACTGGCATAGGCAATGGACGAAAGATTCGTTCTTAATCCGTCAAATGAATGGAGCATCGCCGTGTCGGACACCAGGTGCAGATCGGAGCGCAATTTTTCGTAGTACACGATTTCAAGGTGTGAGAAAAGTTCAAAATGCGCACCGCGCACTTCGCGTTCTTTACGCACGCCCTTGACCACGCCTTTGATTTTTCCGAACGAGCGCGTGGCAAAGGTCACGATCAGCGAGCTGCTGCGCAGCGGCTGGGTTTTAAGGACGATGGCTTCGG
>JAHFHB010000074.1:1219-8310 GCA_023247135.1 Candidatus Omnitrophota bacterium | reverse complement strand
AGGGCGTGAGATGGTGCACGGCTTTTTTCATGACGCGGGCACTTTTGACCACCTGCGGCAAAAACATTTTTCCGGCGCCGAAAAGATCGCCCACGACGTTCATGCCGGCCATGAGCGGGCCTTCGATAATATTCAGGGCTTTGGGGAATCGGGGGCGGATCTCCTCCAAATCTTGCTCAATGTAATCGGTAATGCCATTGACCAGCGCGTGCGACAGGCGCTCTTCGGCGGATTTTGTGCGCCACTCGGCCTGTTTTTTTTCAGCTTTGGCGTCAGGCGCCTTCAGGTTTTCAGAGAATTTTAGCAGGCGCTCGGTCGCGTCTGGACGGCGGTTCAAGACCGCATCTTCAATCAACTCAAGCAAGTCTTTGGGGATTTCCTCATAAACGATTAGCAGACCCGGATTCACGATGCCGGTGTCCAGCCCCGCGCGGAGGGCATGATAAAGAAAAACCGCGTGCATGGCTTCGCGGATGACGTTGACACCGCGGAATGAGAACGACAAATTGCTGATGCCGCCGATCGAATGCGTCAGGGGGAAGCGTTTTTTGAGTTCGCGGCAGGCTTCGATAAATTCCACCGCGTAATTGTTGTGTTCTTCAATGCCGGTGGCGATGGTCAGTACGTTGGGGTCAAAGAAAATATCCTGCGGCGGAAAACCTTCTTCTTCCGTCAGGATTTTATAAGCCCGGGCGCAGATATCGACTTTGCGCTGGGCCGTATCGGCCTGGCCTTTTTCATCAAAGGCCATGACTACGGCTGCCGCGCCGTAACGGCGGACCTGCCTGGCTCTGAGTTTGAAAGCCTCAACGCCTTCCTTGAGGCTGATGGAATTGACCACGCACTTGCCTTGCAGGCATTGCAGGCCCGCTTCAATCACCGTCCATTTGGAGGAATCGACCATGATGGGCACGCGGCTGATGTCCGGTTCCGAAACCACGAGATGCAAAAATTTCGTCATGGCAGCCTCGGAGTCGAGCAGGCCCTCGTCCATGTTCACGTCGATGATAAAAGCGCCGCTCTCGATCTGCTGTTTGGCAATCTGCAGTCCCTCGTCGTAGTTGCCCGCAAGAATGGCCTTGGAAAACTTGGGCGAGCCGGTAATGTTGGTGCGCTCGCCGATATTGGTAAAGTTGCTGTCCGGGCGCAGGGTCAGCGGCTCTAGTCCGGAGAGTCTTGTGTAGGGCACCACCGTTGGGATTGGGCGCGGCTTATGCCGGGCCGCGGCCTCTGCGATTTTGGCGATATGCGCCGGCGTGGTGCCGCAACAGCCGCCCAGAATATTCACCAGGCCGCTTGCGGCAAATTCGTCGATGATCTGCGCCATCATGTCCGGCGTTTCGTCGTATTCGCCGAATTGATTCGGCAGGCCGGCATTGGGATAGGCGCTGACAAAACAGCCGGCGATGCGCGAAAGCTCTTCGATGTAGGGCCGCATTTCCTTCGCACCGAGCGCGCAGTTGAGGCCGATCGATAAAAGATTGCCGTGACAGACGGAGTTCCAGAAGGCTTCTGTGGTTTGGCCCGACAGCGTGCGGCCGCTGCGGTCGGTGATGGTCCCACTGATCATGAGGGGAAATTTTTTTCCGGTTTTATCAAAAAATTCAAGAGCGGCATAGATTGCGGCTTTGCAGTTGAGCGTATCAAAAACCGTTTCAATCAAAAGCACATCCACACCGCCATCCGCCAGGCCGCGAATTTGTTCGCTGTAACCGGCGACAAGCTGATTAAACGTGACGGCGCGGAACGCGGGGTCATTCACATTGGGGGAGATCGAGGCCGTTTTGGTGGTGGGTCCGATGGCGCCCGCCACAAAACGCGGTTTCTGCGGATTTTTGACGGTGAATGCGTCGGCCGCTTTGCGGGCTAAACGGGCGGAGGCGACGTTGAAAGCATACACCTGTTTTTCCATGGCGTAGTCGGCCA
Organism: Candidatus Omnitrophota bacterium; assembly: GCA_023247135.1. GTDB lineage: Bacteria > Omnitrophota > Omnitrophia > Omnitrophales > Aquincolibacteriaceae > JAHFHB01. The sequence continues at coordinate 6,384 of JAHFHB010000074.1, read as the reverse complement.
GGGAAAAAATGTTGGAATTGAACGTATTGGTTTCGATAATGTCTGCGCCGGCCTCGAGGTATTTACGGTGGATTTCCTCGATAATGGCAGGCTGAGAGATCGACAGGGCGTCATTATTGCCCTTTAGGTCATGGGAGTGATTCTGGAAGGCTGTGCCGCGGTAGCCGGCCTCATCCAGCTTGTAACCCTGAATCATGGTGCCCATGGCGCCATCCAGGATCAAAATACGTTTTTGCAGTTCTTCTCGGATATTGAGCATAAATAAGGCCGCTAGTATAGCAAAAAACGGGGGGAGACTGATCGGGGTCTCACCATTCTACTATTTTTCAACAGATTTTTTTCGGTCCAGCCATGCACGGCCCTTGGCCGTAAGTTTGTACTTTTGAAGCCGGCTGTTGGGTTTATCGGGAATAGAGCGCTCAACAAAATTTTTCTCCAAAAGGGTGCGAATTGTTTCATGAAGCGGCCCGGAGGCCTGCTGTTGCCCCAATTTTTTTGAAATATCGCTTTTTCCTAAGGGGTTATCGCGTAAAACGGCTAACGTTCGGAGATCCAATGACTCTAGCTTCGACTCTAGCTCTGACTCTAGCTGTAATCCTGGCTGTGCTTTGATGCCGGATTGCGCACCGGCTGCCGTTTTCTCCTCCTTTGCCTTCGGATGAATTTTGATTGTGGCCATGAAATATTCCCGGTCTCGGTCGGTTTCATAGACCGGGGCGGGAGAACCGTTCTTTCTGAGCACGCGGCGAATTTTCGGAAATCCGGTTGAGCGGCCTTCGGTAAGATGCAGTTCTTTTAGGAAATCCCCGATGCGGCGATTGCGGTACCGTCTGGAGGTCACGACGGGTTTGTTGATATTATTTTTATTAAGCGGCGGCATGGGGCCGGGATAACTGGTGACAAGGATACGGTCAGGATAGACGCGAACTTCTACAGGCTCTCGATCTTCATAGCTGCGATGATAAACAGCGTTCACAAGCACTTCTTCCAATGCAGTGTACGGATAATTAAAAAATCTGTCTGCTTCTGCGCGGTCCGGAACCTTGCGGACAAACTCTTTGATTACCTTATTCTTGAGATAAGAAAGCGCTTCCTTGACCTGCCTATGGATTGGGCCTGAGAAAGATTTTTCTGAAAAAGAATCCCCCGCATCATCATCAAGCTCAACCACATCAATATGCGCGCCGGGAAAAATCTTTTCGGGGCGATCGTTAAAAAAAAGGAGGCCGATGTTTTTCGGCTTCAAATGTTCGCGCGGCCCGTCCACGATATTCATTCTCAGGCACAGGTCGGCAAAAGGCATTTTGAGAGCTTCGCCGGCCAGGTCACTGCCAATCTCATTGAGATATTCCTGGATAAGCGAAACGCTCAGATCTTTTAAACTCTTCGCGTGATTGATCCGGTCGTCAAATGGAATATTGTTGGCCAGGGCCAGCAGGTCACGCTCTTCGGCATGATTTGCCTTTTTTGTGGAAGAGAACCGGCGGACGTAATAAGCATACTCGGACTTTGAAGCAAAACTGCCCGGAGTTTTATAGGGGCGGTGCTGGCCTCCGGGGGCCCAGAGGATCAGGATATCTTTTCCTGAAACCCGTGCTACTTCTGAAACCGGGAAATAAGCAGGTTTTATTTTATGACAAAGATTCAGTATTTCTTTCTGCGCTTTTGCTATTTCTGTACGGGTGAGTCCCGACGGAGGCGACACGGGCCGCCCGTCTTTTTCCGCGACACCGAGGACAATGTAGCCGCCGCCCCAATTATTGATATCATTCGCAAAAGCGCACAGCGTATGAAGAACAGCCTCAGGGTTCCACCCTTCTTTAAACTCCAAGCGCTCCGACTCAACCACTCGACCATGCAACAATTCGTCCGCGTTAATTGGCAATGCCATAGACTTTATCCCAACCCCTGCCAAAGTCCGAACAACGCTTCGATGAACGTGTTAGTTTCGGTAACAGCGGGGTTAGTATAACAAAAAATGCGAACTAATTATTGTTTTCGTTGAAGATGCGGTCGAATTCGGCGTGCATCATGCGGAAGGCGGCCAGCAGTTTGGGGTCGAAGTGTTCGGGCTTGACGCGGCCGTCGCCGTCGAGAATGATTTTGCAGGATGTTGCGTGATCAAACGCGGGTTTGTAATGGCGCTTGCTGCGCAAGGCATCGTAAACGTCGACGAGTCCGACAATACGCGCCTCCATGGGGATTTCCTCGCCCTTGAGGCCGCGCGGATAGCCGCTGCCGTCCCAGCGTTCGTGATGATTCAGGGCAATCAGCGCTGCTACTTTTAAAATCGGAGCTTTGGCATCGCGCAAAATCTCATGGCCGATCAAGGGGTGGTTCTTCATGACCTCCCACTCTTTGGGATCGAGCGAAGACTTTTTAAACAGCACCTGATCCGGAATGCCGATTTTTCCGATGTCATGCATCGGGCTCGCGTACATCAGAAGCTCGAGCATCTCAGCGCTCATGCCGACGCCGCGGCCCAGAGCCACCGCGTAAAGACTCAGGCGTTTGACGTGATCAGCGGTTTCCTCATCTTTGTATTCGGTGGCGCGGGTCAACCGGTAAATGGTTTCAATGTAGGCTTCTTTGACCTGCAGGTTGGCCCGGTCCAAATCCTGAATGGCCTGCTTGAGCTGGTCGGTCCGGTCCTGTACTTTTTCTTCGAGATACGCTTTTTTATTTTCAAGCTGTGCCTGCAGACTGCGCACATGTAAAAGATTGCGGATGCGCACCAGCGTTTCGGCCATTTTCATGGGTTTCTGCAAAAAGTCCGTCGCGCCCGCGCCGAGCGCCCGGATGCAAATCGACTCGTCGGCCTCACCGGTCAGTACGAGCACCGGCACGAAAGATTTACTGCGCATTTCGTGCAAATTTTCCAACACCTGAAAACCATCCATGTGAGGCATGCGGATATCAAGTAAAACGAGATCTGGTTCAAACTCGCGGAAGACAGCCTCGGCCTGGCGCGAATCCGAAATGGCGCGGATACGCTGATAATCATTTTCACGCAAGATTTCTTCCAGGCTCATGGCGATACTGATGTCATCGTCCACGATCAATATTTTACTTTGAGAAAGGTCTGTATTTTGAAGCATGGGGGTGAGTCAGATGTGGGTTTGTTCCAGTGGCGATGTTTCTGTTTCTTTTCCTCAAAACCTTAAGCCGTGGCGCCCCCTGAATCCGGGGCTCTTTAACAAGTATGCCCGATGCCCGAGGAATATGCAAAACCTTCGGGGGGTTTAAGCAAACGTCCGATAAGGTTGCCAATCCTGTTGAATATTGGTATCTTTGCCCAGTCTACAGTCAAGCCCGGGGCTGCTTCTGACGATGCTAGGAGCTAGCCAGTCATTATCATCCAATGGAAGCCAAACACTGAAGGGAGTGCTTATGCCGTACGACGCAAAACTCGATGAATGCCTCTTTAGCAAGCCTTACGAATATGAGGGCGGAAAAATCATCGTGAGTATTTATTCCTACAACAAGGGAATGAAGAAACTGCAGATTGCCCGCGAAAACATCAATGCCGAAGGCGAAAGCCGTTTTGCCAAGCTCGGCCGCATGACCAAAGATGAGGCGATTGCGGTGCTTCCTTTGATGCAAGAAGCCATTGGGCACATGGGGTGATGAAAAGCGTCTCTTTGTGATCGAGAAATTCATTTTTGATATTGTCGCGCCCAAAATCACGAAGAAACTCATCCTGGTCAAAAACGAGGGAGAGCGGCGCGAACATGTCGTGCTCAAGCTCATGGCCTACGTTCTTTTCTACGATGCCCGGCTCAAAATCGAACCCGATCTCGGCCTGCATTTCCGTCCCGACCTGGCCATCGCAGGCGATCACGATGTTCCTGAAATGTGGATCGATTGCGGCCAAATTTCCCTCGATAAGGCAGATAAACTTTCCCGCAAGATGCGCACGACGCGCCTGATTTTCATCAAAGCAACCGTTTCTGAGATGCAGCGCTTTAAAGCCACGGTGGATAAAAAAACCGAGCATGGCGGCCGCATTGAGTATCTCGCTTTTGATAACGATTTCATCGAGAACATGGCGCACCACCTGAGCCGGAGCAATGAGTGGACTCTTTATGACATTGATGAAAATGTCGTGGGTGTGACGTTCGGCGACAATGTTTTCGAAACCCATCTTCACCGCATTGAGCGCACCGAAAAATGAGCGGAACTTGTCTCGAATTTATGACTGTGTAAAGAGCTGAACGAGGCCGGCGAGACCGAAAAGAATGAAAATCGCGGCGGCGGCGATGCGGATTTTTTGTTCAGGAATGCGGCGCTTTAAAAAAACGCCGAGTAAAATACCCAGGCCATCAGCGGCGAGCATGCCGGCAGTAGTGCCAATCAGGATTAGGTACCCATGCGGAGATTGCAGGGCCAGGCCTGCGGTGGCCAGTTGAGTCTTATCGCCCATTTCTGCGAAGAAAAACAAGATAGCGGTTGTCCAGAACGGATTCAACCTGATTGAAGTCTCAGTTTTGTTTTCGAGCGTGTCCGGTTTTAAAATCCAGAGCCCGAACAGAATAAAAGAAACGGCTGCGGCAAAATGCAGGGGGCCGGCCGGAATCCAGGCCGCGACTCCGCGCGCGACAACGATGGCCAAGGCATGATTGAGCAGGGTGGCCGCAAGAATACCGGCCATGACTGGGCCCGTGCGGTACTTCGCGGCCAGCGCCATAGCCAGAAGCTGGGTTTTGTCGCCCATCTCGGCCAGGAAAATAAACAAAAAGGCTGTGAGAAGTTCACGAGTCATGAGGAAACTTATTTTATTCGGTTTGCGCGCAATTGACAAAGCGAATTATTGCCGATAAAGTGGCTGCGGGCCGATGATTCGTTCAATTTAATCTGTGAGGAATGCGCATGTCGGGACAAACGGTAGCCTGGATTCTTTTTCACGTTTTTATCGTGATCATGCTGTATCTGGACCTGGTCTGTTTTCATAAAGAATGCCATGTCATCCGCATCCGCGAAGCCGTGGGCTGGAGTCTTTTTTGGATTGCGCTGGCGCTGGTGTTTTGCGCGGGGGTTTGGTGGATCGAAGGGGCCGCGCATGGGATGCAGTTCTTGTCAGGCTACCTGCTTGAGAAATCCCTCAGCGTCGATAACTTATTCGTCTTTCTTCTGATCTTCTCGTATTTCAAAGTACCGGCCGCGTA
>JAHFHB010000074.1:0-1209 GCA_023247135.1 Candidatus Omnitrophota bacterium | reverse complement strand
CCTTGATTCAGCGGTTTGAATGGATCATGTACGTCTTCGGCGCTTTCCTGGTTTACTCGGGCTTTAAACTTTTCTTTGAGAGTGAAAAGGAGGTGGCCCCTGAGAAAAATCCGGCGGTGCGTGCTGTCCGTAAAATCATGCCGGTCACGGCTGATTACGAAAAAGATCATCTTTTCGTGCGGCGCGATAAACGCTTATGGGCCACGCCGCTTTTTGTCGTATTGCTCGTGATTGAAACGACGGATATTATTTTTGCGGTCGATTCCATCCCGGCGGTTTTGGCAGTGTCGCGCGACCCTTTTATTGTTTACACGTCCAATATTTTTGCCATTCTGGGGCTGCGGGCGCTTTATTTTGCGCTGGCCGGGGTGATGAAGCTTTTCCACTACCTGCATTACGGGCTGGGGGCGATTCTTATCTTCGTCGGCGTTAAAATGATCGCCAGCCACCATTTCCACATTTCGACAGGGGTTTCGCTGGCGATTATCGGTGGCGTGCTCATGTTTTCCGTGATTCTTTCGATAATACTAGGTAAAAAAGAAATCCATGAATGATTAAAGCGTTCGCCCCGGAGTTCTCTAAGGGATGCCGGGCGAGAACCCGCGGTTCAAACCGCCAACGAGACAAAGGAGTGTTATGCAGGCTATGACTCAATTTTCATCCGGAGAAGTGATCGCGCTTTGGAGCGTGCTCGGAACCGCCCTTTTAGGATTGCTGTATGCCGGGTTCCTCATGGGCCAGGTACTTCGGGAGGACCGCGGCACGGCAAAGATGATCCAGATCAGTGATGCGATCCGTATTGGCTCCAACGCTTATTTGGGCAAGCAATTTAAAACTATTTCTTTTCTGATTCTGGTACTGACCGGAGTTCTTTACTACACGGCGGGCGACCACCACATTGCCATCGGCCGCGCCTGCGCCTTTTTAATGGGCTCCATTTTTTCAGCCGTCGTGGGTTTGGTCGGCATGAATCTCGCGGTGCGCGGCAATGTGCGCGTGGCGGCAGCGGCCAACCGTAAGAGTTTTAGTGATGCGCTCAAAATTGCTTACCGCACGGGAACGATCACAGGCATGCTGACCGACGGCCTGGGGCTTCTGGGCGGCACGCTGATTTTCATGATCTACGGAGAAAAGGCTTACGAAGTGTTGCTGGGTTTTGGATTCGGCGGAACCCTGCTTGCGCTTTTCATGCGCGTGGGCGGCGGTATT
>JAHFHB010000073.1 GCA_023247135.1 Candidatus Omnitrophota bacterium | reverse complement strand
GCTTGGAGCTGATGTTGGGGCCGATATCATCTCAGCAATCCTCAGTTTGAGTGCTTCAACTGGCATTGGAGCTGCGGCACAGCTCGAGGTGGATGCCACGACGCTTTCGAATGCGGTAGTGAGCGGGACAGGGGCGCTGAATTTGAGCGATACGGCGGGTGGCTTGGCGGTAACGTTGGCGACGACGGCTGATGGAGCGATTACGCTGAATGCAGTGAGCGGGAATCTGGATTTAACGACGGTGACGGCGGGTGGCACAGGCGATATTAACTTAACAACGACTGTCTTTGGCGATGTTAATATCGGCGCTTTGAGTGCCGCCGGCGATGACGTGTTGATCAGTTCTGCAGGCAGCATTGCGGATGCCAATGGCGCCTTAAATAATGTGACCGCCGATCATTTAGCACTTAGTGCAGTGACCGGCGTTGGAAATCTTCTGGATTCGATCGAGATCGTTGTGAATAATCTTGTGGCTGCTGGGGGGGCCGGAGGCGTGACGATCGATAATACCGGCGCGTTGATTATTGGCGATTTTACAGCTTTGGGACTTGTCGGAGTCTCAAGCACGGGAGGCGACATTACTATTCAAACGCACAGCCCGCTAACGGTCAATGCACTGGTCTCTGACACGGGCGGCGGGAACATTACCTTGGCGGCACTGGGCGTCCTTTCAACGGATGATCTTACGGTGAATGCGAATGTCACAGCCTCGGGCGGCAATGGTGTTATAAAACTCATTGCGGGCGACACGGCGACGCTGGCTTCGGGCGCCACCGTGAGCGCAGCCGGTACGGGTGATGTGACAATTGCCTCCGGCGAGGATTTTACGGATGGTGTGCTGAATCAAGACGGGAATGCCAACGGCGATATTCTCATGGGCGCCACGGCCGCGGTACAAACTCAGGACGGTAATATTTTAATGGATGCCGCCCATGATTTTGCCGTGGGAACTCTCAATGCTGACAGCAATAATGACGGCGTTCTTGGCGATGTCACGATTTTTGCACGGTCAGGATCGATTAGCGATGCCAATGGCGCAGCACAAAATATTACTGCCAATAATCTCAGCATGACCGCGTTTGGCGATATCGGCTCGGCGGGGGATTTGCTGGAGATTACCAGCAATAACTTGACGGCCAATATCACCGGCCCCGGCACTCTTTTCATGTTTGCGAATGGAAATATTTTGAGTAATCTTTCGTCGGCTTCCGGGAACGTCAATTTGAGTGCAGCGGGGGACATTACACTCGGACGTGCGCTAGCCCCCGCGGGTTCTGTCGGGCTCACTGCCGGCGGCTCTATCTTCTCTCAAGGGGGGTCGGATACGCGCGTGGTCGCTAACGATAGCATTTCGCTTCAGGCGGGTGACTTGCTTGGAACCTTGAGCAATCCGATTCACACTGAGTTGAAAAATCCGGGGACGTTATTCCTTGCCGCCAACGGGGTATCGACGTCTAACGGGGTATCCGTCAGCGTGACTGGAAACGTTTCCTCCGGCAGTATCAGTTTTCTGAATACGCCCCCGGGATTGGTTCTTTTTAACGGCACTGCAGTCGGCGGAGCTTCCCTGAACGGATTTACCACATCGCTTTCCAATATTTTTATAAACGTATTGCCGCTCATGTTGGCGCAATTTGGCCAGTTCGACGGCCGCAACGCGAGTGATTTCCCGGGCGTGTTCAATCTGAACCGCTTTGGCGCGGAAACGCCAACGCCAATCGATACGGCAAATATCGACGTGATCACACTGCCGGAAGCATTGCCACCGGTGATCGTTCCGATCCCGGCCCCGGCGGTGCCTACGCCGCAGGCGCCGGTGCTCGAAAAACCCGTGGTTCAGCAGCAGCCGGAAACAGTGGCGCCAGCGCCTCAACCCAAACCTGTGCCTCAGGCAGCGGTCAAAGAGGAAGAAGAGGAAACTCCGCCTCTGGTGGTCCCCATCCCGCCTTTGGCGCAGCCGACCGCTGGACAGCCTTCCGAACAATCAAACAGCGGTCAGAATCAGGCAAACAACGGTCAGGATCGGGACACGACGATTTCTGCAAGCGCGCCCTCTCGTTAAATGAATCACCCCCGCCCTTGTGCAGAGACAAGGCATACGGGGGTGACGTGTTGCAAAGCCAAATTTTATAAAAGCCAGAATTTAAACAGGGGCCTGCTGCGCGGCGACCTTGTTCACGATCGTTTCCCATTGCCGCCAGACCTCGCCATCAAATTCTTTCGTGTCTTGAACTAAACGATTCCAGCGGAAGAGCTCTTTTGTTTTCTGCCCATCCTTCCATAAATCCGCCTGGCCCTTCAAAGGTTTTCCGTGTGCATCGTAGTTTAAAACAGTGTGACGAATCAAAGACGCGAATGCCGACCCATCAATTTGTGTGTACTCGGCGTAAGTGATTTTCGCAGCGGTTTTCCCGTCCTTGTGGTATTGCACGGTTAAGAACTCCCGTGTAATTTTCTGGTTTGGCGGGTAACGGACGATATCAAAAAACTCCTTAATTTTCTTGGTCTTGTCAGCGGCGTCATAAGCGATTTTACGGCGGACCACACGCTGGCTGGTGATGCGGCTCTCCGCATCAAAAACCGTAATCACCGTTTGCTCTTTGGAATCGCTCCAGGCTTTTTCGAAATGGCTTTCGGAGGAGACGGTTGTGCCGCCGGCTAGAATGGTTTTGCACAAGGAATTTCCGTTTTGAGATCCGCCGGAATATTTGCAATCGGGAGTGGGTAGATTGTCGCCATCCTGTAAATCAATGGAGGCGCTGGAGTCTATTTGCCCGATGCCCTGAAGCGGGCCCGGGATTTCCAAACTAGCCGCCGCGCCCAGCCCTGCGTGCGCAGGGAGGAGGACGACTAACATGACGAAGACATAGCGAGCGAATGTTGTTTTCATAAGCTTTCGGTAACCGGCCGACCGTGCCCACTGCGGGTTTAGGTGCCTGGCTTTGCGTCCTGCTCTTTCAAGCAGTTTGCCTCGTCTCTCAACTTCTGAGAGGCGAACCCCGGTTAAGGGGTTTTATCGTTTCTAATGAACTGACCAAAGAACTACTCTAAAGCTACCACAGGGCCGGCCCCGTACAAGAGGAGTGCCTCAAATGATCAAACTTGCTGTTACTTATGAGTGTTAAAAAGCGTTAATGCTATTTTTTGATATTAAATTTTAGTTTTTTTGGTGAGTCTTAAAAAGCAGGGGACAGGTTGTATATAACCTGTCCCCTGTTTTTTAGGACGATTTTTTGAGGGCTGCGACAAAAAAACCGTCGGTATTGTCTTTGTGCGGCCAGAGGCGGAAAAAGCCGTCCTTAAAGGGGCCGTCTGAAACCGGTGTCAGTTCCGGATGTTTGGCTAGAATTTCTTTCAACGACTCTTCGTTTTCCATGGGGTCCAGCGAGCAGGTGACGTAAAAAAGCGACCCACCGGGTTTGAGTCGCGGCAGGGCGCTTTCGACAATGGCAACCTGGTCTTTGTGGTGGAATTCCAGAGCTTCCGGCGAGAGCTTCCATTTGGCGTCCGGATTGCGGCGCAGTGTTCCGGTTCCTGAGCACGGAGCGTCCACCAAAATCTTGTCAAAACCCTCACGTACGGACTTGATCTCATCCATGCGGTTCAAATCCGCCGGAAAAATATTAAAAATCCCTGCGCGGCTCGCCCTTTTTTTGAGGTCTTTAAGTTTGTACATGCGGATATCCGTGGCAATGATGCGGCCTTTATTCTGCATCATGCCGGCCATGAGCAAGGCTTTGCCGCCGCCGCCGGCGCAGACATCCCAGATTAACTCGCCGGGCTTGGCCTGAACCGCAAGCCCGGCCAACTGACTGCCCTCGTCCATGACTTCAAAGAGCCCGCGCATGAATTCCTCGGTTTGAAAAAGAGCGACCCGGCTCTCAAACAAAATGCCAAGGGGGGATTTCGGTGCGGGCGCCACCGTGAATTTTTTTTCGCGCAGCTGGGCCAAAAGTTCATCCCGGGTCATTTTCACCGGATTGACCCGAATGGAAAGCGGCGGCCGCTGGTTTAAGGAATCCAGGATGATTGGAAGCTCCGCCGCCGTGAAGAGTTTGCCCCAGCGTTCCACCAGCCAAACGGGAAAGGAGTATTTGAAGGCGAGCTCTTCCGCGGGTGATTTGCATTGGATGTTGGCCGGAAGAATGCGGTCTTTTAAATGCGAGTAAAGCCGTGCGGACTGGGCCTCGCCGCCGAAGCGCGCAATCTCCCGCAGAAAGTCTTCAGGAGTGATGATGCTTTCTGCCGCCGCTGCAAGTAAAACGAAGAGCAGGGGGTCGCGGTCGCTTTCAAAGCGCTTGGCCCAGAGCTGTAAAAAAGTGCGGTGACGCAGGGCGGCATAGGTGATTTCGGCCAGTAGTCTGCGGTCGCGCGCGCCCAATTTTTTTCTGAATTGATAAAAGAAATTAGCTAAAAAACGGTCCGCCGGACCGTCATCGGTGGCGATGCGTTCCCAAATATCCGCGGCGATGCAGAGCTGGCGGTGCAGGATTTTTGAGGGTTCAGGCATAGGGGCATGTTAACACAAATTAAGTCTAAACTCTCGCTCGTCATTGCGAGGAGCGAAGCGACGAAGCAATCTATACTCTTGCTCTGAGATTGCCGCGTCGGCCTTCGGCCTCCTCGCAATGACGAATAAAAGGATTGATCTCGACGTATAAAATAAGATTGGATCTAACTTGAGTTCTGCAGATCTCAAGATCTAATCTAGGCGGCGCTGCTATGTTTCAGGCTGGGCTCATGTTGCGATTCGGGGAGCGTGACAAGAAAGGTGGTGCCTTCCCCCAGGCAACTTTCGATTTCGATGCTGCCGCCGTGGCGCTGAATAATGCGCTGACAGGTGGCCAGGCCGATGCCGCTGCCTTCATATTCGTCCTGGCGGTGCAGACGGTGGAAAGGTTTGAAGATTTGTTTCTGGTGCTTTGCGGCAATGCCGATCCCGTTGTCCTGAATCCGGATTTGAACGGCCGCAGGACCCGTTTTTACGCTTGTAATCATCACTTTCGGCGGTCTGCCCGGCGCATGAAATTTAATCGCATTGTCGATGAGATTCTGGAACAGCTGGCGCAGCTGGATTTTATCACCCGTGACAAAATGCAGCGGCCCCACTTCCACCGCGCCGTGATATTTCTGGATATGGCTTTCCAGGTCTGCCGTGATTTCCGCAAAGAGCTCGCCGAGTTCAACGGACTCAAGCTTCTGTGCCTCCGTTTCAGCGCGCGAATAATCCAGCAGGCGGTCGATGAGTGCCGCCATGCGTACGGCGGCTTTATGCATGCGCTCCAGAAAAAGAGCGCCGGCGGTTTCCGGCGTTCCGGGAGGCGGGTTCATCAACAGTTCGGTGTAGCGCACAATGTTATTCAGCGGAGATTTGAGGTCGTGCGAGGCCACATAGGCAAAACGCTCGAGTTCTTCATTGCTGCGTTTTAAAATCTCGGCGTACCGCACCATTTCTTCAGCTTTGTCTTGTTCCGTAATGTCCCATGAAACGCCGGTGAGCGTTACGGCCTGTCCGTCCTCATTGTGATGCACGCGGCCGCGGCTGGCCAGATGACGTTCACTGCCGTCGGGGAGCAGGATGCGGTAGCGCGTGTCGTAATCCGACGAAGCTTCAACGGCGTCAGTGATCTTGCGGCGAGCTTCGTCACGGTCTTCCGGGTGAATTTTTTCAAGAAAATCCTCATAGCCGCCCTGGAACGCTCCCGATACAAGGCCGAAAAGAGGATGCATGTAATCGTCCCACGACATGATGTCTTTTTGCAGATCCAGCCGCCAGGTGCCCATGCCGGAAGATTTCAAAGCCAGGTGCAGGCGTTCGCTGGTTTCGCGCAGAGCGGCTTGAGCGGCACGCCGGCGGATCATCTGCTGTTTGAGCGTCACGTTGATGCGGCCGATGCGGAATGCGCGCACGCGCGTCAGTTCAAGCAGGTAAACGATGCCGCCGAACAGCGCGGCCAGAAGCATGCCGCCGCAAAGCACAAAGACCGGAAGCATGGAAAGACTGCGCTGAACCGTCGAGTGGGTGGGCCAGACCCGGATGTTCCAGTGAATGCCGCGCATTTCCAGCGGCAGGGTCTGTCCCCAGCGCAGGTCTTCGCGGCTGGCGGCGGGGCTGCCGGTATCCCGCACAAAAAGGTCCCGGGATTTCTCATCGAGAATTCTGACGGAAAAATCCGTGGCCATGTTGGCCAGGATAAGTTTGAAAAGTTTCTCCGTTCTGAAAATTCCGCCGGTGTAGCCGTGAAACTCCTTGAGGCGCGCCAGATAAATCGGCGAGTAAACATAAAAACCTTTGCCGCCGCGCGGCAGATCCATGGTTTCCGTCAGGACCGAGCGGTTTCTGTCCCGGGACGTTTCCAGTGCTTTTTTTAAGCCAGGGCTTTGGTCCAGTGAGCCTTCGAGCAGGTACTGATTGTGTTCATACGGCTCGGCCCAGCGCGCATGAAACGACGGGTCGATCCAGAGCACCGCCTGAATACCCGGGTAGTGGCGTACGTAAAGTTTGGCTTCGGCGTCCCAGGTATTTTTTGCGGGATCCCCGTTGGCGGCCCAGCGTTCGCTGATGCGTTCGATCGCGAGCATGCGCGACTCCAGCTCCGACTCGATTTGGCGGTGAATATGCAATGCCGACGTTTGGGTCATCAGCACAATCTGACTTTCTTCGCGCTGGCTCAGAATTTGGGAGAGGGTCAGGGCGAGAGAGGTCACTAGAATGACTGCGAGAAAGGGAAGCCACAGGCCTGCTTGACGGCTTCCGCGTGGCAGTTTTGAGACACGGGCGTTTTTGAGTTCATGCATGAGAGTGTGCCCCTCGCGCGCGGGTTTTAAGTTTATTGAAAAAAGACTTCTTAAAACGCCTGAAGAAACTCTAGCACTCTTTTGGGTGAAATTCAAACGCCGCCAGGATGTGCGGGCAGCGCAGGCTTTTAGGTCCGGACAACTAGAGCGAATTATAGCAATAAGTAACATGCCGGCGCAGGCTTGGCGGGCTTTTTGCCAGCCTTGGGCATAGCAGGTAAACTTTATGAACTTAAGCACTTATGAACAAAAAAATGCATCACTCTTTATTAATGAAAGCCGTCGCATTAGGGCTTGTGCTTTGCATGCTCAGCTCCGAGGCCGGCGCTGCGCAAGCGCCTGCCACGCCGTCCACTAACCCATGGATTTTGCCGCAGCCGCTTGCTGAACTGCCCAAAGGCGCAGGCAGTGTGCAGGATGTTTTTCAAGGGACCTCGGGGAAAACAGTTTACCTGATTCAAGATGCCCACGACTCGTTTCGTGCGCAGGAAAATATTGCAAAGCTCATTCATTTTCTGGTCGCTCGTGCGGAGGTTCGCACGGTCTACGAAGAGGGTTACGAAGGCCCGGTGCCGACGGATGAATTCTTCGGCGTGATTCGGGACCCGGCTGTGCGCGAGAAAGTTTCCCGGGAAATGATGAATGACCTGCGTATCGGCGGCGCAGAATACGCGCACATCAACCGGACTGAGAGCTTCAATCTCATCGGCGCAGACAGCCTGCGCGGCCATCTTGCAAGCATCCTGGCCTACCGCCATTCCGCGAAAGTGCAGCCGTCAATTCTCAAGGATTTACAGGCGGTCCAAAAAGAACTGGATATTTTGATCGCCCGGAATTTTCCTCCCGAAGCCCGGGACTATACCCGTCTCAAAGAACGTTTTGAAAAAAATGAAATTGATTTTACGGGGTACCTGAGGCAGATCGCCGTGCTTTTTCTCAAACAGTTTCCCAAAGAAATTCTGTTCGCCCGCTTTCCGAAACTGGCCGCCATTCTTGCGGCCCTCGATAGCAAGAACGCGGAGTCGATTCGCGCAGCAAAAGCCATCCGGGGGAGCGATCTTTTTCGAGAGTTGAACGTATTTGAAAAAGAACTCGCCCGGTCTTTGCTGCAGGGCGAAGGCCCAGCGCCTTCGAACCGCTCGCGAGGCTTTGACGCCTCGTCGTCGCAGTCGCAAGGGATGGAACGGTTATTTGAAGATTATCAAGCGCTTTGGCTTGCACGTAATCTGGCACAGATGGAATTAAACTTTGAAAATTTTTCAGAGGCTTCAGCGGCCATCCGGAATTTCAGCACGCAATCGCTGGCCGAGTTTGCGGCGGCTAAAAATTCAAAGACGGTGGTGCTGCCTAACCGCTGGGAAAAGAAAATCCAAAAGCCGCTCAGGTTTTACGAAGATGCGCTCAAACGCGATGAGGTGGTGGAAAAAAGGCTCGACGAGTTTTTGAAAAACGCGGATGAGAAACAGGTGGTGCTTGTTTTTGGCGGATTTCATACGCAGGCGTTCAAAGAGATCTTTCAGAAGAAGGGATTGTCCTATGTGGTGTTGACCCCGGAAACCGGGGCTCCGTCGGCAGAGCATCAAGCCCGTTATCGTCAGCTCATGTCAGCTGACGAACGTCTCGCCAGACTTC
>JAHFHB010000072.1:572-8438 GCA_023247135.1 Candidatus Omnitrophota bacterium | reverse complement strand
TGTTTTAAACCAGGTCAGTTTCCCGGCCCAGTCCGCCCAATATTTTTCAGGATCTGCCGCCGCGCGTTCGTAAATTCCGGCATCGCGGCAATTAGCCTGCTGTTGAAATTCAGAAGACGGAGGGAAACTGCGGGTTTCGCTGAGCAAAACATCCATCGCGGATTTTAGTGTCATCGTTCTTCAAAACGCCAGCCGGTGTAAAGATGATAATCTTTCGCTTCTCCGGGTAAATCCTCCACCTGAAACACAAAGCTGGCAATACCGCCTTGATCCAGCCTGTCCGGCGACGCCGGGACGCTGGTGCTCAGCTGGGGAATTTTATTGGCATCAAAAACCACCAGGTTGACCACGATATTGCAGATGGGATTGCCTATGTTGTTGATCACAAGGCCGCGCAGTTCGCTGGTGCGGGAACCTGCGGGAGTAAAACCACCGCCCTTGACGATCACGCGCCGGGGCAGTTTTTGAAAGTTCTCAATTTCCGGAAAGGCTTCGATATCCATGATTGAGGGAAATTATATCTTGGGCTTGGGGGCATTGAAACAACTGTTTTGATAGGTAGGGAACAGGCCTGCCTGTTCCCTACGAGCCACGAAACGCCTCTAGGGACGGCTAAGACAAATCGCTGGAAAGATACAGAGGGGCGTCGCGGTCAGGCAATTCGAAGAGTTTTTGTTCCAGCTGGGCTTTGTCATATTTATCGGTGGTGAACTCACGCCGGTTTTTAAGCACCTCAATAAAAACTTTCACCACACGGGGATCAAACTGCGTGCCCGCGTAACGAATAAGCTCATTGACGGCATCCTCGACCGGATCCGTTTTTTTGTAACGCGCACCCGCCGCTCGAATGGTATCGTAGCTGTCCACCACCGCAATAATGCGGGAACCCAGCGGAATAGCGTTGCCTTTCAGGCGGCTCGGATACCCCTCCCCGTTGAACCATTCATGGTGATGCAGCACGCTCACCGCTTCTTCGCGCAAAAACCGTATCGGCCGCAAAATCTTGTAGCCCAGGTAAGAATGTTCTTTGATTTTTTCGTACTCTTCAAAATTAAGTTTGGCCGGCTTCAGAAGGATTTCGTCGCTGATGCAGATTTTGCCGATGTCATGCAGGAGCGCGCCGAGCTCAACGGCTTCCGCGTCTTCCACCGACATGCCGAGCGTTTCCGCGACAAAGCGGGCATATTTCGCGCAAGTGGCGGCATGGCCCGCCGTGTGACGGTCCTTGGCCTCAAGCGCCTGGATCATCGCGCGCGACGCTTCCAGCGATCCGCGCCGCGCCAGCTCCGTCACTTCCGAAAGGCGGCGTTGAAAATCAAGCACCCGGCCTTCTTCCATTTTCGGCACGGGCGTATTGACGCCCATCACGTTTTCCATCTGCCGGAACTGGGTCACGCGATTGCGGCCCGTCGCCTTGGAACGCAGAAGCGCCTGACGCGCAAACGCAATCAGGTCGCCGCGCCGATCCATGCGGTCTTCCGGATAACTCGTCAGCCCGATGCTGACCGAAAGATTCAATACCTGCCCGGCCACGTGAAAATCGTAGGAGGCAAAGCGCAAACGAATGCGCTTGGCCAGTTCCAGAGCTTCCTCGTACCCGGTCATGGGCATGAGAATCGCAAATTCCGCGCCGCCGTAGCGCGCCATCAAATCGCTGACGCGGCAGTTTTCGAAAAGGAAATTAGCGCAGTCCCGCAGCAATAGGTCGCCGGCATGATAGCCTTTTTCCTCATTCACAACTTTGAAATGATCGATATCCAGAAACAGGCAGGACACATCGTATTTGTAGCGCGAAGCCCGCGAGAACTCTTCCACGACACGCACTTGAAAGTAACTGTGCGTGTAAATCCCCGTCAGCTCATCCACTTTTGTCTGCATGCCGGCAGCAGCGTCCGCGTCGGCCGCTAAAGCATCCATTTCCTTGGCCGCGTCCGCATCTTTTTGCGAAGAACGTTTATAGCCGCTGTAAAATTCCTTCAACTGGCCGGCAAGTTCTTCATAGTGGCTTTCATTCATCACGATACAGCCGGCCACTCCCGCTCTTTTGGCAGCGCGCAGAAGTTTGTCATCTTTCACCGGAGTCATCAGCACAAACGGCACTGTGATCTTATGCGCACCCAGAATTTCGAAAAATTTGTCGGCACCGTCTTGATGCATTTGAGCATCGATAAGTAGAAGATCAAAAAGACGCCGGCGCATTTTTTCAAACGCCTCATCCAGCGTGCAAGCGGAATCAACTTCGGCGGGAAAGGAGCTTCGAGCGTGCAGGCCTTTTTTGAAAAGAACAGCCGCCTCGGGATGGCTGTCGACAACAAGCACTGAAAACATACCGTCTTGGGCCATGGTCACCTCTGCTTCGTGCGACTATGCGGATTAGCAGTCGCTAGTCAGATATCTTTAAAGCTATTCGGATACTACAAAAAGTGTAGCCTGATCTTTGTTGTTTTACAAATCGCCTGAAAAGATAATTGGGTGTCTGACCCGCCAAAATAATCAGTCCTAACCCTAATATCTATAGTCAGTTACAGATAAGCACTAAAGTTCGTGGATACTTCCTAGCCCGCACCAGGAAGATTCTTTGTGCAATTCATCTTTGGCCAATGATGCTAGAATCCGGAGTCCTAAAGCGGCGAATAAGCACAATAAGCACTTAAAAGTGGGGGCAGCATGCGGCGAAAAAGAATCGGAATTTTAACGGGCGGCGGCGATTGCCCCGGCCTGAATGCCGTCATACGCGCGGTGGTAAAGGCCTCTCTCTTTCAACATAACTTTGAAGTCCTCGGTATTTTGGACGGTTATGCGGGGTTAGTCGAGAACCGCACGCTCCCGCTTACGGAAGCCATGGTTTCAGAAATCCTGCCCAAAGGCGGCACGATTCTCGGCACTTCCAATACGGCCGATCCGTTCCGCTACGCTGAAAACGACGCTGACGGAAAGTTAAAAGTCAGCGACCGTTCCCGTGATGCGCTGGCCGTCATCAAAAAACTGGAGCTCGAAGGCCTTTTGATCGTGGGTGGCGACGGCACGCAATCCATCGCCCTGAAATTATCCCAACTCGGCGTACCGATCATCGGCATTCCCAAAACCATTGATAATGATCTGGACTGCACGGATGTCACATTTGGATTTGATTCCGCGCTTGCGATCGCAACGGAGGCTGTCGACCGCCTGCACACAACCGGCGAATCACACAAGCGGGCGATGGTGTTGGAGGTCATGGGGCGTTACACAGGCTGGATTGCACTGCGTTCAGGCATGTCAGGCGGCGCTGACGTGATCCTGATTCCGGAAATCCCTTACGACGTTCAAAAAATCCGCGATTCGATTCAGGCACGCATCGCGCGCGGCAAACGCTTCAGCCTGATCGTGGTTGCTGAAGGCGCCAAGCCTCTGGGCGGCGATGTGGTGATTCAACAAACGATCCCGGGTTCGCCGGATCCCATCCGGCTGGGCGGCATCGGGCACGTGGTGGCGCATCAGATTCAGCAATGCACCGGCATTGAAAGCCGCGTCACGGTGTTGGGGCATCTGCAAAGGGGCGGCATTCCAACAACCTTTGACCGCTGGCTTGCAACCCGCTTCGGCGTGCATGCGGTTGCGCTTTTCGCGGCAGGCCAATGCGGGCGCATGGTGACGCTGCGAGGTCAGCGCATTGAGTCTGCGAATCTCGCGGATGCAGTTCGCCATCCGCGCCGCGTGAACCCCACTTCAGAAGAAGTCCACGCTGCCCGGGCCGTGGGCACGTGTTTCGGAGATTAGGGGCGGTGTTCGAGGATGTCGGAGGCAGGATAACGGACTTTAACGGTCGCGGCGTGTTTATCGGTCAGTGCCCGATAGCCGGCACTGCAGGCCACCACGGTCTTGTAGCCCTTAGCTGGAAGCTCCAGAATTTCATCATACTTTGCGGGTTCAAGGCCTTCCATCGGGCAAGTATCAATTCCCAGCAGTGCCGCCGCGGTCATGAAATTTCCAAGCGCGATGTAGCACTGGCGCGCCGCCCATTCGTGAATCACCTGATGGCGCGGCCCCTCCACCAAATCTTTAACCATCCAGCCTTTGTAAACCTCCAATGATTCCGGCGCAACCCCGCGTACCTCCGCCATGCGCCGCGTCCAGTGACTTACGTCGGCAAGCGTGATGTCGATTTTCGCGGCGAACACCAGGTGATGCGAACAATCCACTACCTGCTTTTGATTCCAGGACACCGGCATCAATCTGGCCCGCAGAGCCGGATCACGAATCACCAGAAATTTCCAGGGCTGGAGCCCGTAAGAAGACGGCGTCAACAGTAACGCCTGCTCCAGCGCGTCCCAATCCTTGTCGGAAATTTTCCGGGCCGGATCAAAAGCCTTGGTCGCATAGCGCCATTTCAACGCCGATAAAAGCTCTGCCGCATTCAGTCCCGATTCATTTTGCAGTTCTGCCATGATTATTTTTTCCTTAAACTAGTTTGAAAGCCAGCCGGCAATGTCTTTTGCGTGATAAGTCAAAACGGTATTGGCGCCCGCGCGCATACAGGCCGTCAGCGTCTCCAGCACGGCGGCGCGCTCATCCAGCCAGCCCTTTTGAGCCGCGGCTTTGATCATGGCATACTCGCCACTCACCAGATAGGCGGCCAGCGGAAAATTAAAGCGATCCCGCGCTTCGCGCAAAATATCGAGATAACAAAGCGCGGGCTTGACCATCACCATATCCGCGCCTTCCCGGATGTCGAGCTCGATTTCCCGCAAAGCCTCCGCGCGATTGGCCGGATTCATTTGATAGGTTTTGCGGTCTTTGGGGATTTTTTTTGCAAAGACCGGCGCCGAATGCGCGGCCTCGCGGAACGGACCATAAAAAGACGAGTTGTATTTAGCACTGTAGCTTAAAATCGCCGTCTGCTTCAAACCGTTTTCATCCAGCATGCGGCGAATCGCGCCTACCCGCCCGTCCATCATGTCGCTTGGCGCCACCATATCCGCACCCGCTTCGGCATGACTGAGCGCTGTTTTAGCCAGAACGGGCAAGGACGCATCATTCTCGATATGCCCGTCCGCGTTTAAAAGTCCGCAATGACCATGGCTCGTATACGCGCAAAGGCAGACATCGGTGATGACCAGCAGTTCCGGAAAACGCTTTTTAACTTCGCGAACCGTTTTTGGGACAATACCCGTCTTGAGAAAGGCTTTGGAGGCTTTCTTATCCTTGTCTTCCGTAAGTCCGAAAAGCAGTAGCGCCTTCACCCCCGCTTTTTGCAGGCTTTCGGCCTCCCTCAGCAGGGCATCGGATGAAAAACGGAATTGGCCGGGCATGGATAAAATTGGTTCTTTCACTCCCCGCCCTTCGCGCACAAAATAAGGCATGATGAGCTGGCTTTTGGAAACATGCGTTTCCTGAAACAGCCGGCGCATGGCTTCGCTGGAACGTGCCCGCCGAGGACGATGCTGTGGAAAATGTGTATTCACTGTTCTCATAAGTTTGTTTTCAATTCCCCCACCCTGCCCTCCCCCGTAAACAGGGGAGGGGAAAAAGAAATTTTCATTCTCTCCTCCCCCGCCTGCGGGGGAGGATGAAGGAGGGGGAGTGCTTTTTTGAAACATTCCAATCTTCCAACGCCCGCACCAGTCCCTCCGCGGTATGCTCACGGGCTTCGAGCAGCGGCCTGAGACCTAGCAGCCGCAAGGCTTCGGTGGTGGCCGGGCCGATAGACACCAATTGGCGGCGTATTTTAGCGCGAAGTGTCCCCGGAAGGGCAGTGAAAAAATGCCGCGCCGTAGAAGCGCTGGTCAGAAGTACAAAATCCGGCGCTCCGGCCTGAATAGCCTCGCGCAGCCTGGCTATTTTGCGCACGTCCCGGACTGTGCGATACGCCGCCACGGCCGTCACGCGCCCCCCGGCTTTTTCAAGCGCTTGCTTCAAGAAGGGCGGCGCAATGTCGGTGCGCGGCAGCAGAAAATGCTTCCCCCGAACCCATTTCTTTTTAAGCAGTGCCGCCACGAGAGCCCGGGTGTGAAACTCTCCGGGAATCAGATCGGCGCAAAGCCCGTGCCCGGCCAAAAACCGGGCGGTAGTCTCGCCGACCGCGCCAATCTTCACGCCGCGCAAAGCCCGGGCGTCTTTTTTCAGCGCCTTGAGCCGTTTGAAAAAAAAGCCCGCGCTGTTAACGCTCGTAAAAAGGATCCAGTCAAATGGCGCCAAATCCCTAAGGGCCCGGTCCAGCGCTAAAATATTTTTTGGGGGAAGAATCTGAATCGCCGGGCATTCGATTACTTCCGCACCGCGTTCCCGAAGCAAACAGGACAATTCCGCATTCTGGCTTTCAGGCCGCGTCACAATGATTTTTTTTGCGAAAAGCGATTTTTGTTCAAACCAGCCGAGCTCGCCGCGTAAGGCCGCCGTCTCCCCCACCACCGTCAATGCCGGCGAGCGTAATCCCGCACGCGCCACACGGCCCGCGATCGTTTTCAAAGTCCCCTCAATCACGCGCTGTTTAGGCAGTGTGCCCCACTCAATCACACAGCAGGGCGTGGTCGATCTGCGCCCCTCCAGAATCAGACGTCCAATGACCGATTCGATATTTTTCAGTCCCATAAAAAAAACAAGCGTGCCGCCGAGCTCTGCGAGCGCGCGCCAATTAATTTCTGATTTTCCCTTGGCGGGATCTTCGTGGCAGGTCACGAGCGTGACACTGGAGGCAAAACGCCGGTCCGTCACCGGAATGCCGGCATAAGCCGGCACGCTGGCCGCCGCGCTGACGCCCGGCACCACTTCAAAAGAAATGCCGTATTTTTTTAAACAGGAGGCCTCTTCGCCGCCGCGCCCAAAAATAAACGGGTCGCCGCCCTTAAGGCGCGCGACCGTTTTGCCCTGCCGGGCCAGCCTGACCAGCAAACGATTAATTTTGCCTTGATCGGTTCCGTGCCTGCGCGACCCGCTGGCAAAACTCTTGCTGACGTTCCATTTTTCCGCATGAAGATTTTCGAGTAAAAGAGGATTCACCAGGCCGTCATAAACCACGGCATCGGCTTTATGCAAAAGCCGCGCGCCGCGAACGGTTAAAAGCCCGGGGTCGCCGGGACCCGCGCCGATCAAATAAACTTTTCCCTGCGTGCGGCTCACAATCCTTTTTGCGTCCTCTCGATTTCATGCATGATCTTGCGGCCGCCCTCTTCAAGAATCATTTCCGCAAGTTCTGCGCCCGTTTCTTCCGGGTCGCCCGCGGCATCCTCCAGACTGCGCTCGACGAAATGCGACCCATCCGGCGCAAGCAAAATCCCTTGAGTCTTTAACTGTTCGCCGGCCAGTTCCGTCATGATGCCGCAGGGCAGCGAGCAGCCGCCGCCGAGCCGTTTTAAAAAAGCGCGCTCACAAAGCAAGCGCTGAAGAGTCGGCGCATGGTTCAGGCCCTGCAGCATTTCAGCCGCATTTTCATCGTTCACGCGGGATTGCACGGCGATAATCCCTTGTCCGGGCGCCGGCAAAAAAACGTCTTCGCTGAAAACTTCAGAGGCGTGCTCGGCCAGGCCCAAGCGCTTCAAGCCGGCATAGGCCAGCACGATGGCGTCATACTGGCCCTCCTGGACTTTGCGCAAACGCGTATCCACATTCCCATGCAAGTCTTGTACCACCAGATCCTGATTCAGGCGTAACAGCTGGGTCTTGCGCCGGAGCGCACTGGTGCCGACGCGCGCTCCCGGCTCCAGGTCGCGAAAACGTTTATTTTTTGCGCTCACCAGGCAGTCGCGGGCATCCTCGCGCTCAAGGACCGCCCCGAATTTAAGCCCGTCCGGCATGGGCACGGATAAATCCTTGGCGCTGTGAACGGCCATGTCGATTTCGCCCTGCCTCAGCGCTTCTTCGATTTCACGCGTAAAAATTTGTTTGGTC
>JAHFHB010000072.1:0-562 GCA_023247135.1 Candidatus Omnitrophota bacterium | reverse complement strand
GATCTGACGCCGCCGGTACTCAAGGTATCTCCCGTGGTCTTGATCACCACAATCTCAAAATTCCCCATGGGGAAAATAATCTCCAGACGCGTTTTGACCAGCTCGGCCTGATACAGAGCCAGCGCGCTGCCGCGCGTTCCGATTTTGATGTTGAGTTTAATCATGGAGGAAATATTTTCTAGTCGAGCTCGTCGAGGTCGAAAAGCGAATGCAGCGCTTCGAGGTGTTTGGCCACGCCGCCGTTCTGCGACGCCTCTTTGATTTTTTCGAAAGGCCGGTGCAGCAGTCTGGCGCGCAAACGGCTGATGAGCTGATTTTTTTTATCCTCGCTCAGCCCCGTTTCACGGGCAAGCACGTCGATTTCTTTTTCCATGACCTGATTTAAAAAGCGCTCGAACCGTTCCACCGTCGGCCGCGCGGAAAGCTGTTCGACCCAGGAGTGATACTGCGCAACCGCCGTCTCCACAATGGCCTCCGCCGCGCGCAGTTCTCCGCGCCGCAGTTTCAAATTCGAGGCCGACACACCCTTGAGATCATCCACGTTGTACAAGTACACATCGTC
>JAHFHB010000071.1 GCA_023247135.1 Candidatus Omnitrophota bacterium | reverse complement strand
CCCTGAACCGCATGAACGACATGCTGCCTGGCATCCGCATTGAAGGCAAAGTCGAAATTCACGGCCTTGACATTTATGCGCCGAACATCAACGTGGTGACGCTGCGCCGCGTGGTCGGCATGGTGTTTCAAAAGCAAAACCCGTTCCCCAAAAGTATTTTTGACAACGTGGCGTACGGCCCCCGTCTCAACGGAATGACCAGCCGGCAGGACCTTGCCGATACCGTTGAACAAAGCCTCAAACGCGCGGCGCTCTGGGAAGAGGTGAAGGACCGGCTCGATAAGTCAGCCATGGCTCTTTCCGGCGGGCAGCAGCAGCGGCTTTGCATTGCGCGCTGCCTGGCGGTGAATCCCGAAATCGTCCTGATGGATGAGCCGTGCTCGGCGCTTGATCCGATTGCCACGGCGAAAATCGAAGAGCTGATTTATCAGCTCAAGAAAGATTTCACGATTGTGATCGTGACCCACAACATGCAGCAGGCGGCCCGTGTCAGCGATTGGACGGCCTTTTTTTATATGGGCAAGCTGGTTGAGGTGGACGAGACCAAAAAGATTTTTATGAGTCCCGCTCATAAGCAAACCGAAGAATACATTACCGGACGCTTCGGCTAATGGGATGAATCCCGTCTCTTGAAAATCATGACTGGGAAGTACTTCCGGCCGTGCGGGTGCCTGCGTCAGCGTCAGCTGCCGGTGCGGGAGCCGGCCCGCGATCCTGATGCTGATCGCGCCAGGCTTCGCGGCCCGCTTTTTTTTCGGATGGATCGATTTTCCCGTCCTTGTTAGAATCCAGTTTCTCGAGAAGCTGATCATGCCAGGCCTTGCGCGCCTCCCGGCGTTCCTCTGGTTCTACTTTGCCGTCCTTATTGGTATCGAGGCGTTCCCGGCGTTTTTCGCGCCACTCTTCGCGAACTTCGCGCCGTTCGCCGCGTTCGATCTTCCCATCGCCGTTTTTATCCATACGCTGCATGGCCTCCGGATGCTTTCCCAACCAGCCTTTACCGCGAAAGTCGGGACTCGCGCCAGGTCCGCCCTGAGGTCCGGGACGATTTTCCCAGTTTGTGCCGCGTCCGCCGCGCGGACCCGGGGGATTGTTGTCACGATCATGATGAGACCAGCCGCCCCGCCGCGGACCGCCGCCTCCGCCATGATGCCGCCCTTCGCCGCCTTCGGCAAAGCCTGGAAGTTCAGAACTGATCAGGACACAAAGTGCGAAGATGGCACCCGCAATGCTTTTCGAAATCACAGTTTCCGTTGTCTTGTTCATGGTAGTCTCCTTAGTTGAACGTTTCTACAGGCTTAGACGCAGGCTGGCGAAAAAGGTTTTTTGTTCGCACCGGGTTCCGTGTTTGCCACGAGGCGGTACTCCTTCATTTTTTTCGGTAAATGCCGAAAAAGCAGTGTTGACCAATACTTAGTGGTGTCGTCCCGAGCCGCCTGCGAAGCAGGACGGCGAAGGATCTGTGAGTCGGAGGAATCCATGAAAAAAAGAACACTGGCAATTGCACTGGCACTTCTCACGCTGGCCGGCCGGGCCTACGCCGCCTGGGGCATGGAAAACTGGAAAGAGGGCCAGATGGCATCTGCCTCTTACGGCGAGAAAGCAGGCGCTATGGCGCTCAATGGCCTAGGCCGGATTTTAGCGGCCATTCCCGAGATTGTCTACTATCCTTACGCGGAAGCCGCGACCGAAAAGGGCGGCGTAGAAGGCGTTTTTCGCGGCCTGGGGATCGGCCTTTATCACCTGGGAGAGGATGTTGTTGTCGGGGTTGCGAATCTCGTGAGTGCTCCGGTGCCAGGCTATCACGGTATTTCCGGTCTGAATCGCAGCAAATAAGCTCCCTGCCCGCCCACCTACAAGAATCCCCATTCATCAGGTATCATTTATACGGTGATTGAAAAAGTATACTTTTTTTAGAAAAAGAGAGAACCCGTCTGTCTGGGGGGACTATCCGTATGCCCGGCCCTTTTCATAGGAAGAGATCGCGTGTTTTAAGCGCATTGCTGCTACCGGTGTTTTGCCTGGCTCAAATCGGAGCAGGCTTTGCGCAATTTGCGGAAACCTCGCTTTCCGCTTCAGCCCCTATTTCTTTGCAAGCCGCGGCAGTTTCTATTCCCCCCGAACTTGGTGAAATTCAAGCTGTGCATACGGGCAAACCGGGCCGGCCTTTGATCATCCACATTCAAGACGCGCATGCCGTACCAGACGCGCAGCGCAGCATTCAAGCGCTCATCCAGTTTTTGGAAGAGCATTACGGAATCAGAAACGTGGCTCTCGAAGGCGGGAAGGGAAAACTTGACGCTGCGGTTTTGAATTCATTCCCGGATACGCGGGTGAAGGCCCAGGTATTGAATGCCTACGTGGAGCGCGGGGAACTGACCGGCGGCGAACTGGCCGCGATCTTTGATACGGCCGGCGCAGACTATGTGGGCATCGAAAACTGGGGTTTATACCAAAAGAACTACCGGGATTACTTGCATGCGGTTCAGGCGGAACCGGAAATTCTGCCAAAGATCGGGGAACTGCAGAATAATTTTGCGGCGGAAGGGCGCCGCATTTTTTCAACTGGCCTGCGGAATTTTACCGCGGCTATGGATGATTTTTTTGATGGGCAGCGGGAACTGACGGGATTGCTGGAATTTTTAAAAACCCATCCCGCCATTGAGAAAAGCCGCAAGGCCGGATTATTTCAAAAAACCTATCCCCGGTTAGAAGCGGTGCTGGGCGCCCTATCCAGGCAGGGGGTGCCGGAGGATGTTCGAATTCGGGCTGAGGTGGAGGCGGTCGCGCAGAAGCTCCTGAAAGACGGGCTGGCCTCTTTGGCAAAAAATGAGCAGAGGGAGTTTAATCAAAAACAACAGGCGTATCGCACCGGAGAACTCGAACCGGGCGCTTTTTTAGCCGCGCTGTCAGAGTGGTCTGCGCGCCGTGGAAAGACGCTGCCCCTTGCCGATGAGCTCAAAAAACTCATGCAGGAGCACCGCGTTCTCACGGCCGTAAAGGGTTCTGAAATTTACGCGGAACTAGAAAAACTTGCAGCTCAGATCGAAACGGAACTTGTGCGGTCACCTGAGGAGCAAGCGCTGCGCGCAAAGCAGCATAAACTGCGTTGGCTTAAAAGTTTGGTCAAGCTGGAACTGTCATTGGCAGATTACCGGAACTTTTTGGCGGCGTCCGCGGAATGTCTTGCGCTGCTGCCGTTTGAACTACGCCCGAGAACCTCTGCCGCACTCAGTTTTTATCAAGACGCGCTTTTGCGCGACGCCGCCATGGAGAAGAACCTGGACAAGCTGGTGAGCAGTCATTCGCAGCAGTCGGCGATTCTCGTGACGGGCGGATTTCACCGCGAGGGGCTTCAGGAATCTTTCCAGCGCAAAGACTATTCGTATGTGGTAATTTTGCCGGCCATGAAAACGGTGAGCGGCCGTGAAACTTACCGCAAAGTGATGGCCGCTGACGTTTCTTACCGGAATAATCTGCGCAGCGGTTTGTACGATGCCTTGATGCGCCACGCGGGCGTGAATCTTGCGCGGGCGCTTGACCGCGCCAATTTCAGGACGGTGATAAAAACCTGGCGCGATGCGTTGATCCGCAAGCTGGCAGCCTGCAAAAAACTGGGGCACAGCGCGGAGTACACACGCTACATCGACGTGCTTTGGCGTGTGTATGAGGAAAAGGGTGCCGATGCCCCGCAGGCGGGCAGTGAGAGAACGGCGGCAGGTATGCTGAAGGCGATCGAAAGAGAGTTGGATCATTTCCGGCATGACAATGCGCGCAATTTTCAGGCGCCTTTTTCTCAGAAGGTTTTAGCGGTTCCGTCAGAGTTAGGCATTTCACTGGCGCCGCTGACGCCGGGGCTTGGATATGACGGCAGTCTTGCGGAGCTGCTGGCGGAGGCAGGGAGGGCGCGCTCCGAGATGCGCCGGGAGCGGAGTCCCGGCACTTCTGTGAACTCAGCGGAGCTTCGTTCCGAGATGCGCCGGGAACCTGAATCTTCTGGCGTTGTTTCGCAGGTTGAGTTGTCTGAAGATGGCAAGGTGCTTCGGGTTCTTTACGCCGGGGAACAGCATCCGCGGGAATTTGCATTTATGGATCACTTTGAATCTTCATTTTCAGTCGACCTGTTCGCCAGTGATCCCGAACATGTGCTGGTGCTTAAATCGATTCCGCCGGTGATCGAAAAGCATGGATCGAAGTCTCTAAAAATCAAAGCCCAGGAAGTTTTGTATAACGAGGGGCTCGCGACCCAATTTTTAAACCGCAAAGATTTTGAAGGGGTCTCAACCCTGCTTTGGCAGGGGCCACTGGACGGGCGTGGTCCGGCGCTTTTGCTGGAAAGCGGCAATGGGGCCGATCTCAACATTGCGGGTCCGTATATGAATTCACGCATGCGTCTTGGGGTGCTTAAAAAATATGCGGAGCAGGTGCGTTTGGCTTTTGAAACGGGGGTGGCCATTCATGACCTGAAGCCAGATAACGCACTTTTGATTCCCACGCCTGCGGGTTTGCACCGGGTTCAACTGATCGATTTGGGAGGTGCCAGCATTCTCTCACATCCCAATCCTAAAGCCGATCATCTGAGTACCTCGCCCTTTGGTTTGCCCCCGTCATCGCGTCAGGAGTTGAATTCCGTTTGGCATGAGCAGCGGGGGCCCATGGACTGGAAGAATGCCATGGGATTTCTTAGTTTGAGTGATCTGATTATGAACTTTTACATTTTTGGCATTCAGGATCCCCAGCTGCGGGGGGAAGACAGCTCGTTTTTACAGGAGTTTCCGGAAGAGGCGCGTCCGCGAGCCCGATTTTTAATGAGCGCGATGTCGGAACTTGAAGACGCGCGGACCTATTTTGGATTTGACGAAAGGATTCGGCATTTGCGCGAAACCCATGCTCAGTTTGATGCGCAAAAGGAACTCAAACTCTTTGAAGAGATTCTCAGAGAGCTCCGGGACTTGCTGCCCGGAGAAGATGCCTGGATATCGCCTGCCTCGGCTGAGTTGAGCCGCATTCAGCGGTTCATTGCCTTGTTTTTGATCCGGCCGTTGATTGCGAGCGCCAAGTTCTTCAATGGGCTTCTTTTGAGATCGCAGATGTCGGCCGCTTATAAAATCCCTTGGGAACTGTTTATCTTTCATGGATTTTTGCGGCTGGTTTCAAGGATTTTTTTCGCAGCGGCCATCCTGCTGAGGCATTGGACCGCGGTGCCGGCCGCGCTTTTTCCCCAGGACATGTCGTTTAACTGGTTTGCTGACACCGTTTGGCTTTACAGCAAATTGCACCTGCCCTTTCCGGAAATGGAATTTGCCAACGCCGGCAATAGGGTGGTTCGTGATCAGGCTGTGGAGTATCTGCAAAGCCTTTTCAACCGCCCTGAATTTTACTCTCATACCGAAGCGGTACAGGCTCTAGAGACCGTGGAGCGGCTTTACCGCCAGCTTGATCGCAAGCCGCCCAAACGGGTGCAGGAGTATCTGGACCATCTACCCGGGTTTAAATCCAGGTTTGGCCGTAAGCCGGTGTCAAGGTCCGAGAACCGGCGGCCGCAATTTATGCAGCAACTTCAGGAAATGGTTCTGGATCCCTTGATGGAGCACAAACAAATTGAAGTCTTGTACTCAGCTCCGGACGATGCCGGAGATCAGCCGGGCAAAATCATTATTGAGCGCCCCAAACATGGCCGGCAGCCCAAACAGGATGACCTGGCCTTTGAAGTGACACGCGAGGAAGCCGCTGACTTCTTTATGCATTTGCGCCTTCTCACTAAAGAGTACGACCGACCGGGGCATTTCCCTCCCTACGGGGATTCTCTCGGCGGTAAATCCAGGTATGGGTATCTCCTTTACCGCGACACGCAAAAACAGAGAGTGGTGGATATGGTCAAAGGCCAATCCGATGTTCCTCCGGAGGCGCTTGTGGAAGATTTAGAACTGGAACACCCTCGTTATGCCGTTTTAGATGTGGAGGAGCGGCCCAGCCGGGACTATCTGACGGGCTGGTTTAAAATCAAATGGCGCAATGTGTCCGATCAGGAGTACAAAAAACTGCTGCCTGAGTTTTTACAGGAAAAAGATTTAATGAGCCAATTGCAGCTCGAAAGCCTGGTGGCCAGCTTGGTCCAACTGGAAGTGATCGAACTGCCCAGCCTGAATGTCTTCAACCCTTTTGAAAGCGAAAGCCAGATTCGCGATGTGCTTAAAGAGGGCGGATCGTTTACAAAATCAGTATCGGCGAATGCGGACGAATTTTTCTCTGATTACCTGACGGGGCTTACGGAACGCGTCTTGCGCGAGCTTGAAAATTCGGGTGCGCATATCCGTATCGATGCGGGCACTGAGGAGGATCGCGCGAGCAGGCTGATTCAGAACATGGCTCGCTTTTTCGAGTTCGTTTTAGACCGGACAGCCTTTGACCTGGACTTGCTGGCAGGCAAATTTGCCGTGATGTTGCATGGGCTGGAAGTTCGGAAAAGGCGGGCGGATGCGATCTTGCACAAATTGCATGCGGAGGGCGGCAAAATTCAGGACCTTAAAATTCTTGAAGATTTGGGCGCAGTCGATTATTACCATAAGTATTTTGAGGGCTCGGATGCATACCGTCTACTGACGGTTCTGACGGATGAAAATGCTTTCAGGACAGCGTTGGGTACGGCGGAGGTGAGTGGGCGTGCCGGCGCTTGGTTTGAAAGGCATCATTATTTGAGCCGAATGGCCCAGGGGCTGATTGGACGTCGTTCTGAAATGAGAACCGCGGAGAGCGTAAAAACTATTGGACTGAAACAAATTCTGGAACAGGCCGTGCTTGAAAATCTGCGTGGCTTGCCGGATGCCCGCTCGATTTTAAATACGGTGCTCACAGATCCGGCGTTCAGCGCTGAAGCCTTAAGCGAACGTTTGGGATCGGCGCGAGGAAATGTGGATGTGTTTGCCCTGCTGGACCGCGTGCAATCAGCGGCTCTGCGGTACTACATGACGGGCAGCGCCGGGGAGGATACGGAAGTTCTGGATGATTTAGGCATTCGGGCTGAGAACTTGCCGATACTCAAATTCTTACTTGATCCGGCCAGGGCGGATTTGCTTGCGGCGGCGATCAAAAGAAATTTCCCAGGGTGGGCAGAACCGCCGGAATCAAACGGGCTGGTGCTGGATGGCGAGCTGATCGATGCCGGAACGCCTGCTTTTCTTCGGCAATTCAAGGAGCCGGCCGCGGTGGTTTATACGGTGGGTTCTGAAAAAGGCCTGCCTAAACTACCGGTTGAAGTCCGCCGGATCGGTGTCCGGCCGGGGAGCTCTCTTTCGAGCATCATTCCGGGCATGCAGAATCCGTTCTTTGTGCTGACGGCAGGGCGTGATTTTAAAAGAACGAGTGCGGTCGCAACTGTTCAGGGTTTTCGAGTCAGCCAGGGGCTTTACTTGCAATCCGGCCTGAACGCGCCGCAATTTTTAAGCGCTGTTTTATTGGCCCGCGAAATCGACGAGATTCAGCGCCGCATTCAGGCTGAGGCACTGAGGCGCGGGGTTGACGATGTGTTGCCTGAATTTAGTGCGGCTATTTTTAAAACGGTCATGGGCTACCTCGATAAACTGGCGCAGGACGCGGATGTGCGCCACGCCTTCCAATCCGCTGCGTAATGAATTAGGTATTGTGTCCCCGCGCCCTGCGGGTGATAATTCCGCATGGTTAAAGACCGGCACCGCTATTCCATCGCTGACGAAGAAGTCATTGCCAAACACTTTGCGCATGTCATACGCCTGCTGCGCGAGGAAGAAAAACTCGAGCAGGGGCGTTTTGAAGAAGAGATGGAACGCACCAAGCCTGAGGACCAGGAAAAACGCGGCAGAGCCCTGCTGCGCCTCGGCCTTTTTGAAATGCATTATACGCCTGCGGGCCAGCGCCTGATCACGTTTGGATTTGCCAACGACCGTTGGCTGCCGCGCTACACGCTGGGTGTGGGGGATGTGGTGGCATTGTCGGCTGTCGATATCCCTCCGGCGAACCGGCCCATTGGCACTGTCTACGAAAAAACCCGCAAGGAAATCACAGTCGCATTCAACGTCAAAATTCCCAGTTGGGTCGGGCGCGCGAGTCAATATTCGCTGGCCAAGGCTGAAAATAAAACCACGTTTGACCGCATGTATGAAGCCGTGAAAACCGTGGGGCAGGCGCCGCACGGCCGGCTGGCGCATTTGCGCAATCTCAGCCTGGGACTCAAACGGCCCGGTCAGCGCGACGCAGTTTTGGAAAGCAAACTCAATTATTTTAATCCGGCGCTGAATGCCCAGCAGAAATGGGCCGTGTGCAAAGCCTTTGAGGCCGAAGAGATTTTCCTATTGCACGGGCCGCCCGGTACGGGGAAGACCAGCGTGCTGGTCGAGATGATTCGGCAAGCGCGTGCTCAGGGACAAAGCGTGCTTGTTTCAGCGCCGAGCAATGCGGCCTGCGATCACG
>JAHFHB010000070.1 GCA_023247135.1 Candidatus Omnitrophota bacterium | reverse complement strand
CTGAATGCCAAGCTGAGCGGCGAGTTCCCTGATCTGTGTCTGATTAATTTTTCTTGTTAAAGCGGCCGGCAGTTTCTGAATGTCTACCGCGCTCAGCGTTTGAAATTTTTCGGGCGGGTATTCGGCAAAAACAGAAAGCGCCGCTTGCGCCGAAAAACCTGCGGCCGCATCCAGAACTTTATAATACGGCATCAAATCCCAGCCGATTTTTTTACGGGTTTGGGTTTGAAGCTGCTGCATTCTACCGGTGGCGGCCTGCAAAAATCTGCTAAACGCTTTCGGCAAATCTGGATTTTCAAAAAACCGCTGTTTGGCATCCAGAAATCTCTGGGCCGCGCCGGGATGCCCGGCGCTTTTCAAAAGGCTCTGAAGATACGCAAGGGTTCCGGGAAGAATATTTTCCAAATCATCAAGCTGCGGCAAATAGTGTGTGCGGAAAAAATCCTTATCGAGCTGTTCGGCTTCGGGCACTTTTGAATTCAACGTTTGCCAAAGCAAATAAAAATCGTGGAACGCCTGAATGCGCGCTTCCATTTTGCGATGGAATTCCTCCGCCGTGACCTGCGCGGCGCCAGGAGGCATCACCCCTTTGGCAAACCGGCTCAACCACTCGCGGTGCTCATCCCCGAATAGTTCCCGGGCCTGCGGGACCAGCTCCATCAAAGGCATTAAATGTTCCGGGCTCAGGGAAGATACTTTTCCACGGACATCCAGCGCTTCCAGAGACTGGACGATGTCTGCTCCCAGGCCGGAATGCGCAGTCCAGTTTTTTTCCTTCACCCGCGGCAAAAGTCCTAAAAACCATTTCTGATATTCCTCGGGCGTTGCGATTTTTTCATGGCGGACGAGCCAGGATAAGACCTGGTGTACGACGGCTGCCGCTTCCGGCTTGTTTTTTACAATCGACTGCATTTCGTTTGAACGCCAGACTTTCAAATCAAGGAAATGCACGTTATTTTTCGCATCGAGAACCCACAGCAGCTCCTCATGGCCGGCGATGAAATCAACACGCTCCACCGGGCCAAAATCCGGTAACCGGATAGGCGCGCCCGTTTCCACATCAAAAACGCGCAAACGGCGGCCCTTATCCTGAATCGCAACCGCCCTGTTATTCCAGGAAAACTCGGCAAATTGAGCGTCCTGACTCACGGGGATATTCAAATCACGGCGGGTCTTTGTTTCAACAATTTTCGGATCACTGAACGTAGAATCCATGAAAACAAACCGGCCGTCTGGTGAAATCGCGACATTTGGATAGAGTTCTTCGGCATAAATTTTTTCAGGCGGCTTACCTGTGACCGTATTCTCTATCGAGATGGAGCCCGGCCCATAAGGCGAGGGCTTTACGGTAAAAATCCACTTGGAGTCTTTAGAAAAACTAACCTTGTTTTCGAAACCCCGTGCGTAATACCCGCCCTCTACCGCATGGCCTGTTTCAAGGTCTAAAATCCTGTTTTGCGTAAAATTTTTATTATGAAGCAAAATCACTTTCTTCCCATCCGGCGAAACCATATGGCTGTTGTAATTGATCCAGACATAAACCTCTTTACCCGTTTCCGGCTCATAGATTTTGTATGAATTATCCGGATAAAGTACGAGCAGATGCTGCGAACCGCGAATGGCAATGATCCGGCTTGCCTTCGCGTCGTCAAAAACTTGTTCATGCGTTCCGGCCGCCAGATCAAATTTATAAACCCGGCCGGCACCGTAAATACCGTTTTGAAACCCATAAAGAGCATTCCCGCTTCGATTGAAAACGCCATCGACGATATTCAGCGCGATCTTGGTCTCTTGGGAGGGCACGTCTGAGTGCAGCAAGTCGAAAATCTTGATATTCTGGTTATCTGACCGTATGAGTAAATAACGGTCATTCGGCGAAATCTCAAGGGCCGCGTTGACATTCCAGGTCGGATGCCAATTGCGGGTCGAAAAAACAAGTTCCTTTTTCTCTAAATCATAAACCTTGGCCGTGAGATCTGAAAAAAGAGCGGTCAAGAGTTTTCCCGAAGGCGATAATTTAAAATTCAGGAAAGCCGGCTCTTCAATTCTGGAGTAACCTGAAGTTTCCAAAAACCGGGCCGCCGTTTCAAGCGACAGGACCGGACCGGCGCCTTCCAGCGAAATATCCAGCTGCTGCAGGAGTTCGCGCATGCGCTTTTCATCGCCGGGGTGATGCCGCCGCATGTCTGCCAATTTTCCGAGGCGGATGCGGTCTTTAATAATGTCGCTGATCACACTTTTGAATTTGTCAAATTCCGGACGATGAATTTGGGCAAGGGTTCCTGGATCCGGTAAAGCATTGCGGAAAGAAAAAAAAGTTTTATCCTGTTCAAAAAGGAAAAGATTGCGGTTGAGGAGATGCAGTAGTTCGAGGAAATCGACTCTCTCTTCCCCTCCAACACTTTCTTCCGGCGGAACGGACTCATAGACAAAACGTGCATTGCCTTCGTCATAAGTTTGTGTCCAGGTCGCTTCATAGGGCCATTTAAGGTCATAAGGGGATCTTCCGCCGTAGGTGAACCTCAGATTAAATTCTCCTTGAGGGTTACGCTCGAAAAAATCAGGCATGGCAAATGATCCGGCGATCAGGTAATTGCCGTCGCCGTCACGGCCCACCACCCGCAGATGCTCTACTTTTTTGTCATGCCGGCCACGCGCATTTTCAGAAGAAAGCGCCGCCCCTTCAATCCCGTAGCGAGCAAAAGCCTGAAGCTGAATTTTCTCAAGCAATTCCTGCGGCGGAATCGATTTGTCTTCTGTCGCCAGCGCGAACTGGACCAAAATTTCACCAGGCAGCGTATGAACGATGCCTGGCCGCGGCTCAAGATGCCCCGCCCAAAGCACCTTGGGCAATTCTATGTTCCGCATTTCGGAACGTTGACCGGACTTCCGGAGTCTTTGGTTGATGAATAGGGTCAAATGCGGACTTGCCAGAGCTTTTAATAGGGCGAGGCGCTCACGGTCAGCTCCGATTTCATCAATCCGCTTGAGCCAGCGCCGGCTGACCTCGTATTGTTTTATGCCAAGCCGCTCGGCCGTTTCGGTTTGGGTCAAACCCTCCATAAGGAGAAGATAAAAAATTTGCTGATCCTTTCTATCTAAACCCACGATCAACTTCTGGAATATTTCAGCAGCAGGCGTCTCTTTTTCAGGCGGACTTGCGGGCTCAATCTCCGGCAGAAAGTCGTCGCTGACCTGCCGTGACTGCGGTTCGGCGAAAAGCATTTTTGAGAGAGCATACTGCATTCGCATCAGGACAAAATTCGAGAACTCTTTGCCGCGCGCAGGATCATAAGACCAGATCGCTCTTCTTAAAACATCGACACCCGCGCTGATCCATGCGCTCGCCAGGTCAGAGTCTTGGCGAAACCGGTGATGCCAGCCCGGCTTTTGCGAAGCCGCGCTTACGGCGGAATAAAGAAAATACCGGATCAGTAAATTTTGCGCTCTCAGGCCCTGCATCACTTTCTTGGACAGTGACATTTTTTCCGGCTTGGTAAGGCCCACTGCAAACTGCGCGCCGCGCTGGTGTCCCTGCATCGAAGTGTAAACCCGCAGCAAATTCTCGTGGTCGCGTCCGATGACGCGGTGCCCGCTTCTCCGTTGCTGCACCTGTCCCGTAATCCGGTACAAGGCTTCATCCGCCTCTCTGACTTTCGCCAGAAGAAATTGAACGGCCGCAGGAGTCAATTGTTCTTTCTCAAAAATAGGCATGAGACTTTCCGTGGCTCCACTGGAACCCGTTATCTTTTTCAGTGCGGCACGGGTAACCTCCAGCTTTGCCGGTTCGAACGGACTGGCGACATGCAACTGCAGCCATTTTTTAGTTGCCTCATAGGAAGGCCTATAAGTGATCCTTTGTTCCCCAGACAACTTCACCGATACAGCCTTCTCTTCGTTTGAAGCCGGGAGCTGAAGCAGGTCGGGATTCCCCTTTCCGTCATAGCGGATGGAGACCGTTCTGCCCCGGTATTCGGGCAGAAAATAGCGACGATAATTCACTTGTAAAGTCCCCGAATCCGGCACGACTTTAAGCAAAGAGAGCCCTCCGTATTTTTTAGCAAGTTTGCGCAAAGTCATTTCTGCTAAATACCATTGCCCTGTCATCATGAGATTTGCATGAGGATCCAGGACATGTATCAATGGGATTTCACGGCCACCTAAAAAGAGCTTCTCAACCACGGCATTTTTATCGAGCACAACGCGCACCACGCTGCCCTGGGCAGATGCCGGAAAAGCAAAACGATTGATAGGCACAATATCTGTTCTTACCGCAATCGTAAAATCAACGTGATCGGAGTCTTGTGCCTTTTGGAGAATTTTTTCAACAACGATACCGCCTGTCAAACGATGCATTTGCCGCAGCTCCTCGATTTTTGACCGAGGCAGTTTCATAACCGCATCAAGAAGCTTCCCCTCTTCGGAAGAGATACGGAGAACCGGCAGCGCAAAGATCTTTCTATCGGGAGTCCCTCGGGCTGCAACAACCCAAACCTGGGCGGGGACATCTCCCGATTGGATTTTAACGACAGCGAGTTCCTGCTGTGCAGATTCCGCCAGCATCGAAGTTTGGAAATTTTTGTTTTCACGCGGCCCCAATTTATAAATATTCAAAATGACGCCGGCTTTACGGTCTTTTTTAGCCCGGCTTGAAAATCGTGTCCGCAAATAAAAATCGCCCTGGCGCTGGTGAATGGCCAAAATGTCTTCCCGTGATGGGATTTGATCAAATTGTTTCAATATTCGCCCGTCAGAATCGAATACCTCCCAGCCCACACCGGCAGACGCGTCTTTATTCTCAGCAAGAAGCAGTCCGCGCAGAACTTCTTCCTCGTGTGGCGATGAAAACAATGTTCCACTTGGCTTTGCCATTCGCATCTCGGCACGAGCCTCCGGCGCCTTGCGGGGGAGGAGAAAGCGTTCTTCCCCTCCCCTGTTTACGGGGGAGGGCAGGGTGGGGGCAATTCGCGTTTCAAAGCCCGGTTTTTCAAGCTGATATTTTTCACCCGGAATGAAAGTTTTACCGGGGATGTCGATGGCCACTTCTGCAATATTTTCATCCACGATTTTAGAAACGGAAAAAGTGGCGGGGTCTTTCTTTCCCAAAACAAATGGATGCCCTTCACGCACCAGAATGATGTGGCGAACACGCTGCTTTTGAGATTGTTCGGGATCCAGAACGGTTTCCCAAAGTTTTACGGTGCGCGTTTTCAGGTCAACCGATTCCAACACATATCTCACTGGTGGCTGACCTTCCTCGATGGCCACATAAAAACTGTAAGGGCTGTGGCCGGAATGGTCGGCGGAACGCTGAGGGGCATCTACCACAATCACCGGCGCCCGGTCACGCCGATCCTCAATCCATTTTTTCACTTTAGGCATTCCCCACCCGTAGGCGGCAAGCCCAGCCAAGCCCAGGCCCAGCCACGCGCGCCGGCTCCAGCGCGGTTTTTTATCTTTTGCACCCGTCGTGACTATTTCTTTTGTCCTGTTTTCAGAGCGGCTTTCCTCGCCCCGGTCAGAAAGGAAATAACTGTGCCCAATCGCATGAAAGACTCGATCTTTCGCGGACAAAAATTCCAGCGGAGACGCCCGGTAGTAGACGATACTGGGCACAGCCGCCGAGTCGGCTTGTGTGTCCACAAGTTCTTTGTGCTGAAACGGGAAATTTTCAAGCTTTGCCTGCGTCAGGGAGTCTTCCGCTAGAGCGCCAGTCACAACAGAGTCCAGATCAGCCAAAAGCGCTTCATGCGCAATGCGTTCAAGCATCACACGGCTGACCGCTTCGCTTTCAGCGCTGGCCTCAAAAATCCAGCCATCGGGAATCAAAAATAACGCCGAAGAATCCGGCATACCCAAAACCGGTAAAAATCCGGCCAAACGCCCGTCGGGGTCAAGATACACTTGCGAATAAAATCGCTGCTGTTTTAACTCCGCCTCATAGATCTCGCGAATCTTACCGGTATCCAGCTTTACTTTTTTGCCCAACACTGCGGTTTGCTGATCTAAAAGCCTCTGAAAATCTGCAAGCATGCTTTCAAAATTTTCGCGCGGCAAAGTGGCTAGCGCAGCCACAGAACCAGGGAACAACGCATGTTTGATTTCAGCCTGCCGCCGTCTTTCAGCTTGTTCCCGGCGGGCCTGAAATTTTTCAGCCTCAGGCTTTGCGGCAGTGATCACCGCGACCCTGGAATCTCCCAGCATCTCATCCTCGCCCGCCTCGACCCCCGGATGATGATAAAGTCCAAAAATCGTAGACTCTTTCGCCAAAGGTTCTTCGGCCAAAGCTTGCTTCGCGGGAATGAAACGGCCGGTGACATCCAGCCCGGCCTGCCGCAGGTTGTAAATGAGCTCATCAATACCGGGCTCGAGTTCAACCATCATTTTAAAACGGCCGGTTCCGGACCGAAGCACCTCAGCGATTTTGCGCGCAAGCTCGGCAGGTGTGTGAATCACCGCAGGAAAAAAGAAGTACATCAGGTCCACTTGCCCCATCAAACTGCCGGCATCCCAATCTTCCAAGCGCTGGGGAACAAAAGTGACGTTTTCGCTTGTCACTTTCTCGCGCTTCAGCTGGGGATCCAGGGCGAAAATATGCGCCCGCGGATACATGTTCGCCAATTGCCTTGTTGTCTCCACCCATATCTTTGTGCCCGCACCGAGCTCGACAATCACCGCAGGCTCCGGCCCTTTTCGCATCTCGGCCCTCATCGGAGATGAGGACTGCCCAGGCAGCAACTCTGTTGGAGTTGCGTCCTGTCCTGAACGCGTTGGTTGATAGTACCCCCTCAAAATTGCCAGGGTGGATTCCAAACGATTGCGCTCATCCACCCATTCACGAATGCGAGTTTCGTCTGGAAGCGGCACAGAAATATCCATGGGGGTGTAAATATTGAGTGGAATCAAAAGCTGTTTTAATTCCAGATTTTTGTCTGGTGATTTTAAATCGGTGATCACTCCCAAGGGGGTATCCGCTTTTTGTTCAAAATCCGGGCCGCCTGCAACAAGCAGGATGCCCTGCACCGGCAGCCCGTATTCCCTTTTCAACTGCCCTGCCATTTTCATTTGCTCAGGAATTTGTTCGGCGAGGGCCCGGGGGATGCTCCGCTCTGCAGCCATCCATGTCACCTCTTTGGCTTCAACCAGATAAAGCTTTCCGCCGATGTCGGCCAGAATATCCATTCCAGCAACATGGTCATTTATTTTTGCCTCGAAGGCCAGAATAACTGCCCCAAAATGCTTTTCTAAATATTCAGCGGCAAATAATTGGCCAATGTATTCCCGAAAACTGCTGTCATCAGAACTTAGCCCGCCAAGCTGACGCATGAGGGCGCCCAACCCGGGTGTTTTTTTATAGTGCTCGCCTACGAGCCATTGAGCGCGGCCAAGATCCGGGCGCAACCAAATCGTTTGCAGCGCTTTGCGGATTTGCTGTTCTTTTTTTGTCACGACGCCGTCAGAACGCATCTCGGAGCGAGGCGCCGCCGAGGCCCGAGTAGTCCCCGGATCATCCGGGGGCATCTCGAAACGAGCCTTGGGCACAGACTTTGCAGCCTTGCGCTCGCGTCTCATGGCCCGCAGAAATTCTAAAATCTGTGCGCCATCAGAACCGCCGAGCGGGATGAGAGAAAACAATCCACCGGCAAAGTGCACAACGCTCCACGCAAAAAGATGAGTGCTCATGGGAGGCGAAAAATACCCGGAGGTCAGCCACAGCAAAAATCCAATCCCCAAATTCACGGCCGGGCCCGCGGCGGCCACAAGCAAAGGATCTCGTAACGTTGTGGGCCGGCCAGCCTCCACCTGCGCACCAAAACCGAACGGATGCAGTGAAAAGAATATCCCTTTGACTTTATGCCCAAGGCTGAGCGCCGCAAACGCATGCCCGAGCTCATGAACATATGCCAGCGCCATGAAGAAACCGGCAAAGCCATAGACAGGCACCGCTAAGATTCCCCGCAAACTCCGGTCGAGAGCCCACACGCCCAAAGCTGCCCAGGCCACAAACCCGGCACTGCCGAATAAAATCCAGGCGGATAAATTCATCACGTAATTTCTCAGGTAATGCGGCTCAGGCCCCTGACTGTTTGGCTGCCCGGACGCAACAGTGTCGGCTCGCATCTCGGAGCGAGCAAGTCGATAGCGCCTGGGTTTTTGGCGAAACTCGTACACAGATTCGATCTCAGGACGAGCCTTCCACAAAGCGGATTCCATGGCCGTGCGCAAAGCACTTGCCTTGATTCCAGAAAACGACGGGTGGTTTGCCAAGTCCGAATTGATTAAATCTGCAATCGTGAAGGGTGGAGCATTGAAATCAGGATGCCCCTTTACAAACGCAAGAAGTGCCTGCGTCCGTTCCAGAGTCAAGCTGCCATCGCGTTTGATCTGACTGCGCACTTCGGATCTTGAGCGCACAGTCTCTTCCGCCAACGCACGGATATCGCTTCGCACTCGTTCTGGAGACGCTAAACCTGAAGCGGCCCATTCAAACTCGGTCATGACGCGCGACATGGCGTTTAGCTCGAGCGGAAGTCTGGCG
>JAHFHB010000069.1 GCA_023247135.1 Candidatus Omnitrophota bacterium | reverse complement strand
CCTTTTTCATCCATGCCGCGGCGGCCGGCGCGGCCCGCCATTTGATAAAAATCGCGCGTGCTCAAAAACTCAAAGCCGTGGCCGTAAAATTTTTCCATCTCATCAAAGACCACACTGCGGGCGGGCATGTTGATGCCGAGCGCAAATGTTTCGGTCGTGAAAATGACTTTGATCAACCGGCTGGTGAAAAGCCGCTCGATGATTTCCTTCAGGGAGGGCAGCATGCCGGCATGGTGATAGGCGATGCCGCGTTCGATCAGCGGGCGCATGTCCTCTGCGGAGCGTTCGCCCATCAGGCCGTAGCGGCCGAGCAAATCTTCAAACATAGCCACCAGTTTAGCGCGGTCTTTTTCATCTTCGCAAAAATCAAACGCGGAGGCTTCCCAGGCCAGATCGGCCGTGCGCTGGCGCCCGAACGCAAAATAAATCACGGGCAGCTGGGCGCGGCGTTTTAAACGCTCAAGCAGGGAGTCCAGGCGGTTGGGCTTGGCCCTCAGCGGGCGCAGGCCGCGGCTTTTTTCGCGCGAGGTCAGGCCCCAGTTTTCGCGGGTCAAATAGCCGTGGTGGCGCAGCAGTTTTGTATTTTCAAAAAACATCGACTGGCACTGAAAAATAAAATCGAGCGGCACGGGCCGGGTCATTTCCTCGACGACGCGCACGGGTTTGCCGCGCACGCTTTCCATCCAGGCCGCCAGCTCGCGTACGTTGGGTACGGTGGCGCTCAAGGCCAGGATACAGATTTCAGGCGGCGTAAAAAGCAGGGCTTCTTCCCAGACGGTGCCGCGTTCCGGGTCGTCGAGGTAATGGATTTCATCAAAAATGACCCAGCCGGTTTTTTGAATGCGTTCAGAAGTCTCAAACAGTGAATTGCGGAAAATCTCCGTGGTCATGATCAGGATGGCGGCATCGGGATTGATCGAAACGTCGCCGGTTAAGACGCCGACGCGTTCATCGCCGTATTGTTCGCGAAAATCGCGGTATTTCTGATTGCTCAGCGCCTTGACCGGCGCGGTGTAAATGACATGTTTGCCGGCCGCCAGTGCCGAGCGGATTGCGGCCTCGGCTACCAGGGTTTTGCCCGCGCCTGTCGGCGCGCTCACCAGCACGGTTTCCCCGGCCTCGATCAGGGCAATGGCTTCTTTCTGAAACGGATCCGGTATGATCACGGGTTTAGCGTTGGACATGCCGCGATTGTCGCACAATTCACCCCGGCCGTCCACGCGTCCGGTTGTAATGAACCATTGACAGATTGGCGGTTTGGTTTTTAAATGAGCGCTGAAACGCATGCGCATACCCCCCTTTTACCGAATTCTTCCAGCCGCTCTTTTGCTTGCGGTCTTTTTTTTGCGGGGAGGCCGAGCTGGTTTCGCAGACAACCTTGAAGTAGGCCAAAGCACAACTCTGGGGAAGTTCATGAAAAGTGAAGACGAGTGGAAAAAATGCCTGACGCCTGAACAGTACGAGGTCATGCGCCAAAAAGGGACCGAGGCGCCGTTTACGGGCAAATACTTTAATCACCATGGCCATGGCATGTACCGCTGCGCAGGCTGCGGCGCGGAACTGTTTTCATCGGACACCAAATTTGATTCCGGCACAGGCTGGCCTAGTTTTTGGCAGCCGGCCCAGGACACGCGCGTGAAACTTGTGGAAGACAACAGCCATTTTATGCATCGGATTGAGGTGGTGTGCGCCCGCTGCGGCGCGCATCTGGGCCACATCTTTGACGATGGCCCCGAACCGACCGGCAAACGTTACTGCATCAACTCCGCGTCTCTGGATTTCAAAGAAAAGTCCTGACGTTTCCCACCCAGGAAAGATTTTTATGACCGTTTTACTGCAGATCAGCGACATTTCAAAACACTACGGCCCGGTGGTTATTCTGGAGAACGCGACGGCGTCATTCAGCGATGATCAGAAAATCGGCGTGATCGGCCGTAACGGCGCCGGAAAATCCACGCTCTGCCGCATCATCACCGGGCAGGAAGAAAAAGACAGCGGCAGTATCAGTGCCAACAGCGCGATGCGCATGAGCTATCTTGAGCAGCACGATGTTTTTAAGCCGGAAGAGACCGTGCGCGACTTTTTGATCCGCTATACCGACCGTGAAGAATGGGAGTGCGCGGAAATGGCCGCGCGTTTTCACCTGAAAGACGCCTTGTTTGAAGCTCCGATCACGAGCCTTGCCGGCGGATACCGCACGCGCGTAAAGTTGGCCGCCATGCTGCTGAAAGATCCTAATTTTTTAATTCTCGACGAACCGACGAACTATCTGGATTTATCCACTCTGATTCTGCTGGAAAACTTCTTACAAGAATTTCGCGGCGGGTATTTGATCGTGTCGCACGACCGCGAATTTTTAAGAAAAACCTGCGATCACACGCTGGAAGTGGAGCAGGGCCGCCTGACACTTTATCCCGGAAACATCGACGAATATTTCGAATTCAAGGAAGAACAGTTGCGGCAGGTGCATGCCTACAACAAAACCGTGGAGAAAA
Organism: Candidatus Omnitrophota bacterium; assembly: GCA_023247135.1. Classification (GTDB taxonomy): domain Bacteria; phylum Omnitrophota; class Omnitrophia; order Omnitrophales; family Aquincolibacteriaceae; genus JAHFHB01. The sequence continues at coordinate 6,069 of JAHFHB010000069.1, read as the reverse complement.
AGAAAGCCCAACTGCAAGAATTCGTCGACCGGTTTAAAGCCAAGGCTTCCACCGCCAGCCGCGCCAAATCAAAAATGAAAGCGATCGACCGGCTCGAAACCATTGAAGTTGCGCGGCCGTTAAGCACGGTGCGCATGCGCATCCCCAGCGTTGAAGCCAAGGGCGGTATTGCGCTGACAATCGATGATCTGGCCATCGGCTATCCCGGGAAAACAGTCGCCAGCCGGATTCATCTGGAAGTAGAGCGCGGAGCGCATGTCGCTGTGCTGGGCGATAACGGCCAGGGTAAGACGACCTTTTTCAGAACCATTGCCGGCGATCTTGCGCCGCTCGGCGGAAAATTCCAATGGGGTACCGGCCTAAAAATTGCTTACTACGCCCAGCATGTTTTTCAAACTCTGCACCCCGAGGATGATATTTTTACGCACCTGTCGCGTGAAGCCGCGCCGGGGGTGGGCCAGCAGGACATTCTCGACATGGCCGGCGGGTTTTTATTCAAAGGCGAAGAGGTCAAGAAGAAGGTGGCGGTTTTGAGCGGAGGCGAACGTGCGCGGCTCGTTCTGGCCGGCATGCTTCTCACCCGCTCGCATATTTTGCTGATGGACGAACCAACCAACCACCTTGATTTTGAAACGGTCGAAGCGCTGGCGGAAGCCTTAAAAACATTTGCCGGCACGGTTTTTTTCATCAGCCATGACCGCACCTTTGTGCGCACGCTGGCCACGCATATTCTCGACATCAAAAACGGTTTCATCTCGCGCTACCCGGGGACTTACGAAGAGTACGTGTACTTTTTGGAACGTCAGGCCAGGGAAGAAATTCCCGATGATGAATCGCCGGCCAGTTCCGGCTATGCCGCGCCGGCGCCGGCTGTATCCAAAGAGGACGCTCAAAAATCTGCAGAGGACCAGGCGCGTGCGGACGAAAAGCAAAAGCAGGCGGAGGTTCGCGAGTTCACCAAAAAAGTCGAGAAACAGGAAGGCCGCTTGCAGCATGTCCAGCGCCAGCGCGACCAGGTGTATAAGGAAATCGAAGTAAACCCGCTGCACTTTTCCAAAGAGCGCAATCTCAAAATCAAGGAACTGACTGTTCAGATCGAAAAAGAAGAAGCCAAATACCTCGCCTTGCTTGAAGAGCTAGAAAAGCTAAAGTCGAAACCGTAAAAGTGGCTTCATGAGTTCCCATGAGTCCCAGCCTCACTTGTCATTGCGAGGAGCCCCGCAGGGGCGACGCGGCAATCTCATGGGACCGAGATTGCTTCGTCGCACAAACCGCTCCTCGCAATGACGAATAAAGATGTTATGTCGACTTATGAAGCCGCTGCTAGGTAAAACGAGGAAGCATGTTTTTTAAATCCGTAGAATCCGGGATGCTGAAAAACCAGCTGGCATTTATCCGCTTTGGCAAGGGCGCAGAAAAGGTGGTTGTGTTTCCGCCGATCAATGACGCCCTCTTTGATGTCACCCGGGTTGCTTTTTACATTCACCGGCTCTTTGCGCCGCTGGCAAAAAACTTTGAAGTCATTGCGCTCAGCCGTAAAAGAGATTTGCCGGTGGGCTATAACACGCGCGAAATGGCGGCGGATTACGCGCGCGCGCTTGAAGACATCGGGCCAGCCCATGTGATCGGAGTTTCTCTCGGCGGCATGATTGCGCAGCATTTTGCCCAAGACTACCCGGCTTGCGTGAAGAAACTCGTTTTGGTGGCCAGCGCTTACCGGATGGGGCCTGAAGGGTTGATTATCGCACGCCGCTGGATCCCCTGGGCGCGCATGGGGATGTGGAAAGATATTTACCAGGACACGGTCGAGCTCTCTTACCGGGGTTGGCAGAGCATCGCCTGTCAGCTGCTTGCGCCGTATGTGATGGCGCAATTTGCGAAAATCAAGGATCCGTCTGATTTTATTACCGCAGGGCAGGCGGGCATTATTCACGATGCGCAGGGGAGCCTCGAAACCCTGCGCACGCCTACGCTTTTGATCGCCGGAACGGCGGACCGGTTTTTCCCCGAGGCGCTTTTTTATGAAATGGGGGAGCGCCTGCCGGATGCCCGGCTGATGATTTTTAAAGGGGCGCGGCACGGGGTTTTGGAAGATCAGCGCTGCCGCGCCATGCGTGTAATCCGGGATTTTATTTGCCAGTAACGCAACCGTGAAACGGAGGAAAGTATGCGGAAAATTTTAGCGGCCACGATGATGTTTACCATGATTTTGAGTATCGCCGGACTTGCGCATGCAAAAAAGCCTGCCGCCGCTCACAAAACGGCGTATAAAGCCGGGAAAGCTTCCGTAAAGAAAGCCAAAGCCGATTTAAAACCGGTCAAACAGGCTGAGAGCCCGGTAGTCGTAACGCCGGTTTTGTCCGACGAAGCGGCAGTAAAAACAGAGTAAGCGGCGTTTGCCCAGGGGGCCTTGTGGACAGCGGCGATCTCAAGTTTCCTCTCGATTGCCAGTACCGGATCATTGCCGAAAACCGCCCCAACATGCATTTTGTCATTGAGACGGTGCTGATGGAACTCGGGATTCTCATGCCGCTTGTGGATCAGCGCATGTCAAGCGATGGCCGCTACTTTTCTTTCAGCGTGGATGTGCGCGTGGATTCTTTAGAAATGATGAATGCGATCGATGCCGCTTTGCGCGCCATTGACGGAGTCAGGATGGTCTTGTGATGAAAACTCTCGATGACGCCAATGAAAAACGGCCTTTGGAATACGGGGCCCAGCCACTGGATGAAATTTTAACCCGCCTCATGCTCAAAAACAGCGACCTGGTGAAAAACTCCAAGGCGCAGCTGACGCATAAAATGGTGGCCAAGGGCCGTAAAGGCCGCTATCTCTCGCGCAACGTTCAGGCCAAAATCGTCAGCGCGCTCAACGCCAGCCAGGCCGAGAAAAAGTTTGTCCTGCCCGAACTCTTCAATTACTAATGCGATCTCCCGGGTGGGATATGCTACCTATCCCACTTGATTTAATTCCCACCACCTGCTAGACTTTTCCCTAGAGAGTAAAAGGGGGTGCTATGGCAAAATCCAATATCATCAAAGAGCCGGACTTCGAGCCTTATGGGGAGGTCAGGGTAGATTCTAAAAACCGCATTACGCTTAGCAGGGTCGGAAATGTGAAGATCGCGAGTTATAAGATGTACCGGAACTCGCTGGGGCAGTATATTTTGGATCCGCAGGTCACGATTCCGGCCCATGAAGCCTGGCTTTTTCAAAATCCACAAGCTGCGACAGCAGTCAAGAAAGGCCTTGCCGATGCCAGGGCAGGCAAGCTTGCCAAGGCGCCGGAAGATTTTTCGAAGTGCGCGGACTCCGAATAAATGTTTGAACTCCGGTTTACCCAGAGCGCTTGTGCCGACTTTGAGGCGTTGAAGAAGAACACGGCCAAAGCCGGATTACTCAAACAGCTGCGCAAAACGCTTGGCTTCCTTCAAACCAACCCCCGGCATCGCTCTCTGCAGACGCACGAATACTTCTCGATTCCGCACCCGTTTGTTTCCGGAGAAAAAGTGTTTGAAGCCTATGCTCAGAACCGGACACCCGCGGCTTACCGGATTTTTTGGTGTTATGGCCCCGCAAAAAAACAGATCACTGTTATTGCGATTACGCCGCACCCGTAAATTTTTACCTACCAGTCGGTAGGTCGATAGTCTTTCAGGAATTTGCCCCAGACATGCTCGCCGATGAGAATGCCTGAGAAAAGCGGGTCGAGCAGGCGCGCCGCGCCGTCGACGATATCGAGCGGCGGCTCAAAATCATGCTCTTCTTTTTTGGCCTGGCTGAGCTGTGCCGGGTCTTCGTCCGTAATCCAGCCCGTGTCCACGGCGTTCATGTAAATTTTATTTTTGGCGTAATCAGGCGCGGAGGTCAGCGTCATCATGTTGAGCGCGGCCTTGGCCATGTTGGTGTGCGGATGCTTGTCGGTTTTGGTGTAGCGGGTGAATTTGCCTTCCATGGCCGAGGCGTTGATGATGTGCTGTTCCCCGGTCGTGTGGCGCAGCATCAGCGGTTTGAGTTTGGCGGCCAGAATAAACGGGGCCACCGCGTTGACCAAATGGACTTCCAGCATTTCGGGCGTGGAGACATCCGCCAGCGTGAGCCGCCAGGTATTGATGGAGCGCAGATCCACTTGCTGCAGATCGGCATCCAGCGCGCCTTGAGGGAATACTTCCAGACTCGACTGGGTTTCTTCATCAAAGTCGTAAGGGATCATGGACAGCTTGGCGGAAGAACGGATTCCGACCGTCGGATTTTTTCCGGGCCAGGTTTTAAGCAGTGTATTCTCCAGCGAATCTTGATGAGCAGCCAACAGCTTGGCATCCAACGCATTTTTACAGACCTCATAATCGGCGAGCAGAGGCCGCAGTTCTGCCGGCAAATCTTGTAAAGGCTTGGCTTCCCATTCCATCAGGTGGCGGTAAAAACCGGGCGGTTTGCGCACGGTCTGGGCGGCATTATTTACCAGAATGTCCAGCCGCTCCTCGGTGTTGGCCAGGAACCGAGCGAACATTTCCACGCTGGGCGAATGGCGCAGGTCCAGGCCGTAAATCTGCAGGCGATTTTTCCACACCGAAAAATCTTCTTCGCGGCTGAAGCGCAGCGCAGCGTCATTGGGGAAGCGCGTGCTGACGATGGTGCGTGCGCCGGCTCTGAGCAGTTTGAGCGCTGTGTAGTAACCAATTTTGACGCGGCCGCCGGTAACGAGCGCGGTACGTTCATGCAGCGGCGCGGTTTGAAAACGTTTCTGATAGTTCAGATTGGCGCAGTCTGCGCACATGGAATCGTAAAAAAAATGCACGCGGGTATAATCGGCCTTGCAGATGTAACAGCTACGGGGATCTTTGAGTTCGATCACAGGCGGCAAGCTGGATTCCAGCTGTTTGGGCGCCGAAAAAACGGGGGCTTGCCGTGCGCCGCGGATGCCGGTGTTTTGCCGGGCCCTGCGGTCATGTTGTTTGCGGTTTTCGCGCCGCAGTTTGCGGGCGGTACGCGCGGTACGGCGTTGATCGATGATCGTCGGGTGGGCCAACTTGCCTGCGGCTTTCATGAGTGCGATCCGGTCTTCGGGCGAGACGCTGGCCAGATGCCCGCTGTCCTCGCTGACAGCCTCCAGCACGCGCAAAAAAGTCTGAAATTCTGCGGGCGCAATGGGATCCGGCAGCAGGGTCTGCGGCGGTATTTTTTTGGGTTCCGGGGGCTGTGACATGGCGCGTATTATGCCTGAAAATAGTTATGAGCGGTACCCTTTCTAAGAGTGTGATTGCATAACATTCTGATTTGCTATTCGTAAAAGTGGGTTTGAAACTGGTCTCCTGAGCAACTCGTCATTGCGAGGAGCGAAGCGACGAAGCAATCTAAGAGCAGAGATTGCCGCGTCGCACCTGACGGTGCTCCTCGCAATGACGACGCTTTTTTGAGCGTCGCTTTGCGGTGCTGCTCTAGTTTTGCGGGAGAAGGCCGTATCATGAAGGCAATGAACACACCGCGTTTTATGAACCGTGCTTTGAGGTTGGGGTTTTTGGTTTTGCTGCTGCACGGCTGCGCCTCGCAGTCCGGATTCTCGCGATCTTTCACCCAACGCCTGACGGAAGCCCAGAATGAATGGCATTTCCGTTTTGGCCGGAATTTCAACGCGCAGGCGGCACCTCCGGCGCAGAGCCCCGCGCTGTCTGCCGCGCCGCTGGATGCCTGGCATTTACAGGCTCTGCTGGACCGGCTTGTGTACGCCTCGCCCCTGCGCGGCTACGCGGTGCGCGTGCAAATGGTGAACGACCCCAAGCTTAACGCGTTCACCGACGGCCAGACGATTTCAGTAACCACGGGCCTGATGACGGTTTTTCAGTACCGCGAAGATGTCATGGCATCCGTCATGGCGCATGAATTGGGCCACATTCTGGCGCATCACTTGCCTGATCAAAAATCACGCAACATTGCCATGGATTACCTGTCTTACCTGACTCCGGCATTAAGCGTCCTGCCTTATGGCGGCTACTACAGCAGTGCTGCGGGAACGGCGATTCGCGAGGGCGCGAAAGTCCGGCGCTTTTCCTACGACCGCCTGCAAGAAACC
>JAHFHB010000068.1 GCA_023247135.1 Candidatus Omnitrophota bacterium | reverse complement strand
CACAGAATGGTTTGCGTTCCCTTCGCGCCTTGTTTGTTTGCAGAAGTAGATGTCATAGGCCCGCATTTTATTCTAAAGAGCGTATGACGTACTATAGTTATCTTGGCCCTGTGCGACAGTTTTAAGCACCGGCCTGATTCCTGCGGATCCTGAGCAAAAATCAAGCCTATCAAATTCTAGCAATGCCGATCATCCTGACGGTATTTGCTTAATCTAAAACCACCCGCTTTGCAATCTTTCCAGGCATAGGTTACTTTTTCTTAACCCTCAATATCCAAAAGAGTTAAGGAACCATTTTTGCATGCGTAACACATTAATAAAATCAGGCCTGTGCAGGGCCAAGACGGAGCGGTTTTTTATAAAAATGACCGCTGGAATTCTTTGCCTATGTCTTCTTGCCATGGATGCGGGTGCGGCACCTGCTGTTCAATCAGCAAATTCTGCACAGTTTTTTAATCTTCCGCGATCCTTGGGGCGTATTGAGGCTTTTCATCAGGGGACTTCAAGCAAAACTCTGATTTACATTCAGGACGCGCATGACTCTCTGGAGGCGCAGGAAAATATCGCGCGCATCATCCGGCAGGCGGTTGGGCATGCCGGCGTTCAAACAGTTTTTGAAGAAGGCTACGAAGGTTCGGTTCCAACGCGGGAGTATTACGACGCTTTAACCGATAAAACCGAGCGTGAAAAGGTTTCCTATTACCTGCTTGATCAATTGCGTATCGGCGGTGCGGAATACGCCAGCATCAATCAAAATAATTTCAAGCTTATCGGTGCGGATGCGATCCATCAGCACCTGGATAATATCCGCTGGTTTCAGGAATCCACTCGCGAGCAGGCCGGAGCGTTGCAGGATTTGGATCTGCTCCTATGCGAATACCAGCATTTGGCCGACAAGCAATTCCCCAAACCTGCGAAGGAATATCTCAAACTCAAACAGCGCTTTGATGCTCACAAACTTGATTTGCTTAATTTTTTAAAACGCACTCGTCCTTTTGCTGCGGCCGGCAAGGTCTATCCCACCGTCGATTTACTTCTGCGTGCCGATCGGGCTGACCGGCCGGCCATTCGCAAACAGATCGAAAGCGTTTCACCGTATCAGCTCTTTCAGGAGCTGGAACGGATGGACACTGACATTGCTGAAAACCTGTCTCAAACTCCGCGACAAAAAAAAATCTTCAATGCACTGAAACATCTCGAGTTACTCAAACGCCTTTTGAAATTCGAAATCGCGCCGGCAGAATTCGAAGCGGTCAGGGGAGCGTTGGAGAATTTTGATACTCAAACACTGGCGCAATTTTTGGTCAAAGAAACTCAAAGATCCTCTGCATTTTCAAAACAATGGGAACTTGCGGCCCAGAGCGCCGTCAAGTTTTATGAGGCCGCGCTCAAGCGCGAGGAAGCCCTGTCTTCCAGCCTGGATCAATTCCTGAACGCAGGCGGCGAACAAACCGCCGTGCTTGTCTTCGGCGGATTTCACCGCCAGGGCATTGAATCTTTTTTAGCGCGCAAGGGCGTGTCTTACTACGTGGTCACTCCCGCCATGAAAAACGCGGACCTCAAACACCGGATGCTTTATAAAAAACTGATGCGCGAGGGCTATGCTCTTAATCCAATGACTGCAAATACTATGGCTCGTGCTGCGCGTTTGCCGAGTGAACTTGAAATGGTGCGTGCCGGGGGGGCCGGCGCGCGCGCAGAACTCGCGAGTTATCACGCGGCAATCCAGAACGCGGTGCGAAATGTCACGCATTCTCTTGGGGCTCGGAATTTTCCCCGTGACTATTTTTCCGCGCAAGTGGAGCGGCAGCTTCAGGGGCGTGCGCATGCCGGGTCTGAAATTACCGGCCCCCAACGCTCCGAAATGCGCACTGATGCAACCGAAACGCGGGATGCGGTCAATCGGCAGAGCGCACAGATTTGGGACGTGTGGATCGGTTTGCAGGCCAAAGCATTGCGGCTGGCCCAAACGTCTGATCAAAACTTGGGATTGATTCAGCCCGAGCTGAACCAGCTGATGAAAGAATATGCCGCTGCGTATCGGCTTGGCGTACCGAGCAAGGGAGATGAAAAAGGGTTTGGGGCCCTGATTCAAAAAACACATTCGGTGCTTGAGGGACTCAAACTGAGAACGGCAAGGCACTATGGGCGAACGATTTTACTGCCGGCCATTTTAGCCGCGGCTGTTGGCACGGTGGCCGGAATCGCTGTAGCGCTTGTGCTGCAGGTGCATGACGCGCGTGCGCGGATGTTTTTCATGCTCGCGGGTGAAATCCTTGGGGCGGTGATTGCCCTTACTGTCGCTTTGATTCGACACGCGCTCTCTAAAAAGCAGGCACAGGAAATAGCCGCCGGCACGAAATTTTTGACGCCGTCGGATGCGTTGCGCGCCACGTTATTTTCAGAAGAGGAGCTGGACCGGATTCAAGAACGCGGGGAAATTCTCAAACAGATTTACCCCAAGCTGGATGCTGAAGGTAAACGGATTTTACTTTACCCCTCACTGTTGCTTGCATTCATGGGGGCGAAGCCGGCCTATGTTCGCACGACCGGCGAACCGGATCACCTGGCCCTCGTCATGAAAATAGAATCCTTGCCGGAAGCAGACAACCTTCCCTTGAGCGCCGCGCCTTATGTTTTGTACGACCTTTTGCTTGTGATATCGGCCATTTATGAGCACGAAGAATTTTTAGTCGAGCAGGGCGCGCTCAAGCTTCCGGAAGACAAGGCGCTTTTAGAAAGTATTTTTCAGGCGCACGAGGCGGGGGACGAGGATGCGATGGTGGCAGCGGCTGAACAGCTGATACGGACCGTGCTGGAACGTGCGAATCAAGCCGGAGAACATTCGCCGGCCGAAGTGGCTTTGATGGGAATCCTCACGGGCTATCCGGAGCAAAATATCCGCGATGTAATCCGCAATGAAGATTTGATCGTCGTCGACACGGAGCTCGACGATGTGGGGATCACTATGAAGCGGACCGCAGACAATCAAGTTTCAGGAGAGACACAGAAGTATTTAACCCGAATGCAGCAAACTCTTGCTTACGCTTATTCCCTGCTCGGCAATCAACCCGACTTTACCGGTGTGGCAAAAACCCTGCGCCTGCCGCATGACCTGTTATCCCTTAAACCCGAGGATACGCTGATTGGCCGCCTCAATTCTGGCCGCTCCGAAATGCGTCGGCCGCGGAGGTCCGACACGATTTGGGTCTCGCCGGAGGCTCGCTCGAGAGTGCCAGCTGCCCTTATGGGGCAGCGGACACGACTGTCCTTGCCGCCGGCAAGGGCCGAAATGCGCAGCGTCTTAAAGTCAACAAAAACCGAAGCGCACCGTGTGACTGGCAGGCAATTGTTTGATGCGTTAGACGGAAAATACACGATGCGTCATCTGCTGAATGGCGGACCGATTGCGATGCCTGAGTGGTTTCTGACCTTTGAGCCTGATCCCGCCATGCCGGAGAGAGTTAGAGGGACGAGCCGTTTCTTCGAGGACGGAAGTCCTAAGGCGCCTTTTATTGATCCTGCGGATGAACTGCCGTTTGACGAAGTGGCTCGCCGTATTGCTGAAAATGAAATTTCAACCCCGCTCATTTTCAAACTTAATCGTGGTTCCAATGGGCTCACCTCTTTCTTCCTTGAACGTGATCCCCAAAAGCGCTGGGTCATTACGCTGGCGACACAACGTGATTTGAATTTGAGCTCTCGGAATGCGTTGGCAGTCAAAGCAGTGCTTGAAAAAACAGGCAAGGTTTTAGAAACGAGAGAGCCAGCGGGTGAAGACATTCTTCAATTTGTATTTGGCCTGACGGAAGATATCGGCCCGATCTTAAGTCAGGTGCGAAACGAGCTTTCTTTTCAGTTTGATGAAAGGTACCACGATACTGGCATGATGGAGTCGGTGCCGAAAGATCTTATCAAGGTCGGCGGAAAAAGTTACGAAACCAGACTTTCGTTTCATGCAAATTTGATTACAGGGGAGTTGAGCCCTATTAAGGGCGGCGCCGTTCTTGGCTATGACAGCTTTTCTCGGACGGGTTCCTCTTTTTACTTCTCCAATACATTTGGCAGGGCCGCCAGCCAAAAATTTCCTTATTCAGAAATGTTCCAGCCTCTTTACGGCCCTTATCCGATTCTCGAAACTCGGCGACATGAGTTTGAAGCCTGGGTTGATCAAAGGATCAAAGCAGAGTGGACATACCTTGCGGAACGCCTGAAAACTATGGGGCTTCATGACAACATTGAAGTAAAGGGGCAATTTGATCTTATGTGGTTGCCCCCCACGTCTTCAAGCCAGGGATTTCCAATCCCATTTTTGATCGAAGCTGTGATTGAGCCGATGAAGGACGACATTTATAGCCATCACATGACTCTTTCTTCTATCCGTTCAGAGATGCGGGTGCCGGATGACGATGAGGATAAGGCACAGAAAGATCACCCCAGGGTTCTTCGCTGGGTCCTCGAAAAGACTTTCAGCGGGGTTTTGCCGGGGTGGATAGTATTTTTCATGATCGCGATATTTGGTAAATATGTGATGGGCACTCAGAGTTTAAAGGTTTGGCAGGTTGCCGCGGCCGGAGTAGCAGGGCTTATTGTGTGGGCAGGGTTCCGGATATTTCGCGATATGGGAATCCTCTCGGATCGAAAAAAACTTGATGAGCACGTGCTTGTTAAAAAAATCTCTGATACAGAAAATCAAATTATTTTTAATGTCGGCTGGCGTGACTCCCGGCTATGGCGTTTAAAACGCGGCCCCTTGACCGCGATGATATCCAGGCTCCTTCGGGCGCTTGATGTTTTGCCTGCGCAAATTACTAAAATTGATTTGTTTACTTCTCGCGATGGCATGCAAACTATTTTTGAAAAGCAGCCGCGGGAGAATCAAGCTGCCTTTGAAGATCCTGCCGTGCGGGCTATGTCGAACGCGAATCTTGATGAGCACTGGCCGGCAGTGGGTTCCCAAATATTTGTGCGCTACCAGAAGGAGTTGCCTCGATCCGAAATGCGATCGACAAAAGTAGTTGAAAACAAAGTGGTCCGAAATGAGCGCATGAGCATTCTTCGAGGATTTGTAACGCGGGAAGAGGACGTCCTGTCACTTGCCGGAGAGATCAATCACTGGCTCAGTACACAAGTTGCTCAATCTCTGGTTTTTGTTTTAAAGGCGAATGAGCAGGGCGACGCCTTGGATATTGCCTTATCCAATCGAGTGGAACATGAGGAGTTATTGCGGGAAATTGGCGGTGGTGTGAAAGGGCGGATTTCATTGAGGCCCGCGCCGTCTGGCAGCGGTTCTGATGAGCTCATTTTTTCGCTAACTCCCGATTTTCAGGGGAGAGCCGAATTTGTGCGGCTTGTCTATGCCCGCGCGCTTGTTCTGTTTGGACAGGCCATCATCAATTTTTCGGCCAACGCTGAGCACGGCCGCTATGCCTTGTACATGAGCTATCCCAGAGAACAAAAATTCGCATGGCTCAAGGATTTTTGGGTGCCGGGCAGCGTGAATTCAGGAATTTTAGTCAGCGCGATTGCGTCCGCACAGCATTACATTGATAAATTTGGTACACCGCCGGATCCATGGCCCGCGCTTGCCCCTTATGGTCCGGATAATCCGCCTCCGGGCCTGACTACTTTTACTCACACACTGCAACAGTATGCGGCCCAGCACGATCTTCCGGCTATCGAGGTGAGAGACGTTCAAGCCTGGCTGGCAACGCAGCCTATGTTGGACTTTGGGCAGGATCCGCAAGCGACTTATGTGCGTTGGCTGCGTTTAGCCGGCTCCAACCAGGCGTATGGTTATGGGGAAATGATGGATCCGCGAATTACCGGGAGCAGAGACTATATCCGTGGTTTCAGCTGGAATGCACGCTGGCCCTTTGATGACCGGGCCATGCGGGTGATTTTTGGCTACATTGTGGAGAAGGGCTTGTCGCCCACTTCGGCTAAAGCGCTGCATCGCAGTTCGCATATTGATTATGACCACATTTTGCATGAAATCAAACGGCTGCTCACGTACCACGGCATGGCTTTTCTTGATCCCGAGGCTTTTGGCAAAGAACGTTTTGACAGGGCGCTCGCCAACCTTCCCCAAAGGGTTCGCCAGGGATCACCGGATATTTATGTTGAGCCTGTGGATGGGCGCTTGATTCTTACGCGAGAACCTGCACAGGAAGTTCTTAAGCGCGTTCTTCTGGAAATTCAACAAGCGGGCCGTGCTTTTAAAACCCAACAAGATTTTGAACAAAAAATTCAACACTCTCTTGGATTTCAACCTGACCAAAGCGCGCCTTTCGATATCAGCTATTGGCACCGGAAGCCGGACCTGCAAAAACAACTTACAAACCTGTTTGAACCGCAAGTGGTTTTGAATTTCAGAGGGTTGGCTAGCCACCGCTATGACGTGGTTTCCCAGGAGTCCTTGAGTATTCATGGCGAGGCGTTAGAAAGCGTCCCCTATCCCAGTTTGCTTATTCACCTCAGGGAGTTTATTTCGGAAACGCTTGGAGAATGGATCACGAGCCTTGTTCCTGAGGGAAAGCAAATCGATCTGGCAGGAGACCCTTCCGATGATTTGCAGGGCAAATTAAACTTTGTCATTTTTACGCTGCTCAAAGATGCTCTTTTCCGGGGAAATCGTTTGGATTTAAATTTACCGCTCTCGCTGAGTGTCCGGTTGACGGAAGATCAACTTGAGATCAAGGTGTTTGATGCCGCGAACCCGGATACGAGCGTGATTCAAAAAGCGGAAGAGATGCGTTTGCCCGATCTCAGGGATTGGTCCAACGACTTGCCTTTGCATACCGCGGGCGGGAGCGGGGGACTCGCCTGGCTGCCCCAAGTGATTTCTGAAAAAGCCAATTTGCCGCACCTGGAATCCATCCCCGACTTAGGCAATGTCACCACCCTGCGAATTCCCCTTCGGACTGTCCGATCCGAAATGCGCGCTTCAAAAGCGCAGAGGCCGTATGAAAATGACGACGGGCTTCAGCTGTTTGAGAAAAGCGCGGCATTGCTTGAGGACGTTCTTGCCAACCGGCAGAATCTTTTTGCGGCCATGCTGCGTAATTTGGATTTTAAGCCAGAAGAGCCTTTGCCGGCGCGTATTGAAAAAATTAAACGCTTCCGGCAGATGTTGACCGAGGACCTGCCTTTTAACGCAAAACGGGACCACCCTATTTTTACTTTACGCGAGAAATACGGCAATGGCTGGCCGCGGCCCGGACGCGAGGAAGTTTCAAACCTGCTTTATCTGAACAACTTGAATGATTACATTGAAATTTTGGAACAGCCTGAGATTCTTCGCGGTCCTGCGCAAGCGCAGGCTGCTCAGAATGACAGATCGGATCCTCTCGATGTCTCAGCGGTACAGCGGGCTCTGCGGATTTTCTTTGACGAATACCTTTTTGACCACGTGACTCTGCTGGCCGCGCGGTTGTGGGAGGCGGGCAAACCTGCTGAATTCCGGTCGCGGGTCCAGGCGCTGCTAGATCTGCTGCAGACAGGCCCCGGCCGCAGCGGGCAAAAATTTGCAAAGAACGTGGACTCGCTGCATTTGATTTTGGGCAGCTCGCTTAGCCGCGACGAAGCCGCTTACATGGATCTTGTGAGAGCGAATTACGAATTAACCGGCGCTTCAGATTTGACGCGCCTCAAACATCTGGGCCGGCATTTGCACATGGTTCACAGGGATAAGGCCCGGCTCCCCGAAACAAAAAACAATGAACATCGCAAAGCCAACTCTCTTGATTACAGCATTCTGATGTTTGAACTCATCCCGGCGTTAAAACGATTCGGCGCAATCAAAAATAAGCCCGACACCGATCCTGAAAAACAGGAACTGGTGGAAACCCTCTTGGGAGCCTTCGCGGCAGACCCCTATGAGGTCACGGATCTCAAGGCCCTACTTGGTATTCAAGCGCTGCCTCGCGGGCAGGGAGAAGAATTTAAACAGGTTTATCCTTCCGACTTAAAGCCTGATGAAATTCGGGCTTACCGTGAATTGCTTCAGGAGCACCGCTTCGATTTGGCCGCCGCGATCAACCGTTTGTTTTGGCTGCGGCCTGCCGCGGGGCAATACTCTCCGTTGGGGGCCGGCGACTTGTCTTCAAAACCGTTTATGCGCGGTGCCGTTTTAACGTCGGCGCTTTATCCCGGCAATGAAGACTTTTACTTTGAAGAGGCGATGACGGGGGAGCGCGAGACTGCCGGACGCAAGAAACAATACTGGCGCGAAGATTTGGACCGGACTTTTCAATGGATGCAAGAGCGCCATCCGCAGGATTACGGAGAACATTTTTTCAAGCCTTATGACGGGGCCTGGGCTCGGGCTGCCTATGACAACACACTGCAGGCCTTGGAAGGCCAGAGCGCGCCGCGGCGCATGCTGGCGTCGGGGCAGGACTTTTTTCAGAGAATGATTGCCCGCAGCGACACTCCGTCCGGAAGGGGCCTTGTCTGGGAAGAGCTGCCCGCACAAACCCGGGAAATTTTCGAAAAGGCTTCGCCTGAGATTCTGGATCTTTTATGGGGAGCTTCCGAAAACCATGCTCCGGCTGTAGCCCGCCCAGACTTTTCGGATTTTATTTATGCGACGGAGGCGATGCAAAGCAGTGAGAATGTCGTCAAATTCGAAAAATTTCTCACGAACGCCCTGCCGCC
>JAHFHB010000067.1 GCA_023247135.1 Candidatus Omnitrophota bacterium | reverse complement strand
AGGGACTCCAGCAAGTTAAAGTCTTTCTTGTTGTACTCCTCCGCCTTGATCCCCAAACGCTCCAGAACTTTTTCCCCAAACGTCCATTTGCTGAACGGGTAGGAAATATCGAAAGCCGTCGGCAGCATGGCTTCTACTTTATTGAGCTCTTCTTCCGTCAAGCCTTTTTCTTTCAACGTCACACGGTTAATCCAGGGCGAGCCGTCCAACCGGGCGGTGCCCTTGATGTACTCAATGATGTCGTTGATTTCGGCGTCCGAATAGCCCTGTTTCTTCAAGGCGCGCGGCACGGACTGATTGATGATTTTGAAATAACCTCCGCCTGCCAGTTTTTTAAATTTTACCAGTGAGAAATCAGGCTCGATGCCGGTCGTATCGCAATCCATCAAAAGACCGATGGTGCCGGTCGGCGCAATCACGGTAGCTTGCGCGTTGCGATAACCAAAGTTTTCTCCGAGCCGCACGGCATCATCCCAATCTTCACAGGCCGCCTGGAAAAGATCCGCCGGGCAATCTTCGGCAGAAATCGCGTAAGCCGCATCACGGTGCATGCCCATCACGCCCAGCATGGAATCGCGATTTTTAGGATACCCCGGAAAGGGCCCTTTTGTGGATGCAATCTCGGCCGAGGTCCGGTACGCATGCCCGGTCATGATGGCCGTCAGTGCCGCGCAAATCGCGCGGGCCTTGGGAGAATCGTAAGGAATGCTGTTGATCATCAGCATTGTGCCAAGGTTTGCATAGCCAAGCCCCAACGGCCGGTAGTCGTGACTGTTTTGCGCAATACGCGCAGTCGGATAAGACGCGAAATCAATGATGACTTCCATGGCGGTCATAAACACGCGCACGGTCTGGCGGTAAGCATCGATATCAAACTTGCCATCCGCATCCACGTACTTCATCAAGTTGATGGACGCCAGGTTGCAGGCGGAATCATCCAGAAACATGTACTCGGAGCACGGGTTCGAGGCATAAATACGATCCGTGGTTTTGCACGTGTGCCAGCGATTGATTGTGGTGTCGTACTGCACACCGGGATCCGCACAGCTCCAGGCCGCATTGGCGATCTGGGTCATGAGCTCGCGCGCTTTAAACGTTTCGCAGATTTCCCCGGTGGTGCGAAAACGCGTCTGCCACAAACCATCATTCAAATACGCTTGCATAAAATCATCGCTGACACGCACTGAATTGTTGGAATTCTGGCCGCCCACCGTGCGATAGGCTTCTCCATTGAAATCCGCCGGCAGTCCGCCGTCGATCAGAATCTTGGCCTTGCGCTCTTCGCGAGATTTCCAATTAATGAAATCGATGATTTCAGGATGATCCATATCCAGGCAAACCATCTTGGCCGCACGGCGCGTGGTACCGCCGGACTTGGTGGCCCCAGCTCCCCGATCCAGCACTTCAAGGAAGGACATCAAACCTGAAGAGGTGCCGCCGCCAGAAAGCTTTTCCTGCCGGCCGCGGATGCGGCAAAAATTCGTTCCGGTTCCCGAGCCGTATTTAAACAACTTGGCTTCCGACTTGACGAGATCAAAAATCGACATGAGGTCATCGCCGACCGATTGAATAAAACACGCGGAACATTGCGGATGAGAATAGGCATCCGTCGTTTCTTTAATGGTACCTGTCGCGGGGTCCCAATAAAAATTGCCGCCGCTGCCGAGGATTTCATATTCGTGATACAGGCCGCAGTTAAACCACACCGGCGAATTAAAAACACACTTCTGATTGATGAGGAGATGCAGAAGCTCGTCTTCAAAAACCTGGGCATCTTCGGCGGTTGCAAAGTAGCCGCCCAGTTTCTCACCGGCAGTCCGCAGCGTATGCGCGATGCGGTAAACCACCTGACGCGCGCTGACTTCATGGCCCGTATGGGGAACACCTGCCTTGCGGAAATATTTGGAAACGATAATATCGGTGGCGAGCTGGCTCCACTCCTGGGGCACTTCGACATCGTCCATCTTAAAGACAACAGAGCCGTCGGGGTTCGTAATCACCGACTTGCGGCGGGAATAGCGGACTTCTTCGAGCGGATCGACGCCCTCATGACTAAAAAAGCGCTGAAAACGAATTCCGCTTTGGCCGCTTGAGTCCTCTCCCTTTTTCCCCTGCCCCTGGGACCCAGTACTCTCTTTTTTATCCGCTTTTAAACTCATGGGTGGTCTCCTTCTGAAAATGCAAACTTTTTTAAAAAGATTTATATGCCATTAACCATCCCACCTTTAATGTTACCACATATAGTTGTCGTTTTAAACTCAAGTACTATATGTAGTGTCACTAGGGGATAGTTCGACATAGGCTGATTTTTTCTTAACTAAATTTTTTTAGATTGATTACGGGTGAACTCGCCTGAAATGAAACTTTTACGATTGCGCAGCCAATCACGTCCTGACCGTCTGGATGGATGCATGAGTATCCGTTTCTGACCTTCGTAGTTACTCGAATGAGTGTGCCGCCGACTGCAAGCGGGCCATTTCTGGCGGCAACGCAACGCTTTGGTGAGTCTCATCTGCGTTTGTGCGCCGCGGGAGAAATTTTCCGCTTTTAAATCACTGCGATCTCAAAATCATCAAAGAACTTTTTCGAAAGTGTTGGGCATTTTATCAGAGAGATTGAGCGTGTCAATAAAAAATAATTAAAAAATATTAATTCACTCGAGAAAAATATTTTTTTATTTTTTTGTGCTTGACGAGCACGTGTTTTTGTCACTTCCCGATGCAGAATTCGGAGAAAAGAACGTCGAGGAGATCTTCGGAGTAGATTTCGCCGATCAATTCGCGCAGAGAATCGATCGCACGTTTGAGATCAAACGCCACAAGCTCAAGTGAAGCGCGCCCGTCAAGCGCCGAGGAAGTTTTCCGCAGGGCCTCCAGCGCCGTTTCCAGCGCGCACCGATGACGCAGCCGCGTGATCTGCTCGCCCGCAGCCTCCCCGGCCCCTTGTTTAAGTATTTCCACGAGTTTTGTTTCAATCTGCGCCAGGCCGGAACGTTTTTCAGCCGAAACATTCACAAAATTTTCAGCACCGGGAAACTTCGCAAACGTTTGAGCCCCCTGAGGAAGCCCAAGATCCCCCTTGGCAGCCACAAACAGACAGGGTTTAGCAGGATCCAGCGCCTGAAAAGCCTGCTGGTCCTCAGCATCAAGCGGCCGTGACCCATCCGCCACGAATAAATAGGCATCCGCGCGCTTTAAAACTTCCTGAGTACGTTGAATCGCCAACGCATCGAGCGGATGCCCGGCTTCAGCCATCAATCCGGCCGTATCCACAAGCTTGACGCCGTAGCCTCCGATTTCCAGCCACTCTTCAATGGCATCGCGCGTCGTGCCGGCATACGGAGAAACCAACGCCCGGTCGCGCTCAATCAGCACGTTAAAAAGCGACGACTTGCCCACATTCGGTTTGCCCGCAATCACCACCACGGCACCCTCGCGGATTAAATGACCCCGTGTAAAACATTGCACCAGCCCCTGCACTTCTGCGGTTACTTAGGCCAACTGCGCTTTCATCTGCGTGTCTGAGTAAACCTCCAGGTCCTCCTCGGGAAAATCCAAAAAGGCTTCCATGTGAGCATAAAGTTTCATCAGATCTCCCTTAAGCCGTTTGAAACACAGCGAAAGACTGCCTGTGAGCTGGCGCGCGGCGGTTTCAAGCGCGCGGCTGCTTTTGGAATGAATGAGATCCAGCACGGCCTCCGCCTGCGTTAAATCGAGCTTGCCGTTTAAAAATGCGCGGCGCGTAAACTCGCCGGGCTCGGCCATGCGCACGCCGGCCGAGATTAAAAGATCAAGTACCTTTCGCGCCAAAAGGGTGCCGCCATGCAGGCTGAGCTCGACGACCAGCTCACCCGTATAGGAACGCGGCGCGCGAAACACGCTCAAGAGCGCCTGATCCAGAACCTGTCCGTCCATCGTCGTCATTGCGAGGAGGCTGCCCGCCTCGGCGGGCAAGCAAGCCGACGAAGCAATCTCTGAAGTTTTACCAACCGTCTTGATTTTCCCAAAATGAATGGTATGCGAGGAAAAATCCATAACGGCCTGCCCGCTGGCTGGGAAAAAAATCCGCGCGGCAATCATGAGGGATTCAGGGCCGCTCAGACGAATGACCGCCAGCCCGCCCTCTCCGGGCGGTGTGGCAATCGCAGCGATCGTATCTCCGCTTAAATATTCAGGCATATTGGCGTTGTCTTATTCCCGCATGAATTCGTAGGGTACAGGCATGCCTGTACCCTACCGTTAGACATTCCTCATTCGACACATTGCAGAAAGCGAAAGTATAACACAAAAAAAATCCCCTCCCCCGCCCGGATGGGCGAGGAAGGGGATAAAAAAACAAACTCTTTACGCAGACTTCATCGTGGCCTTGAGCTCGGCAATCATGGCCGCCACCTTGGCCGTCAGCGCATCCGCGCCGCCAAGCCGCGAGGCCGCCAGCCCGAGCTGAATAATCGTGGCTTGATCCAGGTCTTCAGCACCCAGCAAGGCCGGGGTCAAAAACAGGCGCGTTCCTGAAAGCACGCCTTTGCTGTTAAAAAGTGCGCGCCCTCTGGCAAACGGGACTTCTTCCAAATCACTGGCATTATCAGAAAGGAGCGCAGCGGTCAACTTCGCTGTCGGACCGTTCAATGAAGTTACAAAATCCCTGGGCACGGAAACAATATCGTCCTTGGGCACAAACTGAATGTGTTCAGGATTTGCAAGAGCCGGACTCAGCTGCAACCGCTCTAGCACGTTCTGCAGTTTTGCACGCGTAATCTCAGGCGCAAAATCAGCCTTGGCTCGCGCATCCTGCTCCACATAAAACCGCAAGTTGTCACGGCCCTGGCGCATCGCCAGAAAAACCGCAAACGCGATCAGCGTGTTCTCATTTTCAAGATCGCTGGCCTTAATCGCATCGCGAATGTTGTAAAATGGACCGTTCTGCGCGAACAAGACCTGAAAATCCTTGTCATCCAAATACTTACGTGCGATACGCGAAACCGCTTCCGCGCCCACACCCGCAAAAAGGGCGTCAATCACCGCCGCATGCGCAATCGTGCCAAGCGCCTGCTCGCGCGTAATTCCAAACGCCGCGGAAATGGTTTCTGGCGAAGGCAAAATATTCGCCGCAATGCCCGCAATGCGCCGCGCCACACCCGGCAGTTCAGTTACAGGCGCAACATCTAAAAATTCACGCGCCGCCACAGCCGTCGACAACGGTTTCTGCGCCGATTCAATCCTCATTTCGGAACGGATTGAATCTCCGGGACCCCGCCCATCGTCAGAATTAAGGAATCCATCCCCAACATTGCTGTCCCCGTCTAATTCGTCCCCTCCAAATACCGTTCTCCTTGTTTCTGCAGATGGAGCGTGCTGTCGAATCACTAGATCAAAATTTTTACCATGCAAAGTTCTGTCTTCCTTCACGGCCCCTGCCCTTACGATCAGCTCTATTCTTGCCGATTCACCGTCTCCCCCCGGCACAATAGTCAAAGCGAGCATATCGTTGTAGGTGAACAACACGGTGGCTGCGCCTCCCACCGGCTGATAGCTTACAGCTCCGCCCGGCCGAGTAAACAGCAGCTGCCCGATATTTTCATCATTCAACGTGGTGATACTGTGCTCATCATCCTTAGAGTCCTTAGAAAAAGTACCTTTCGGAAAATACGAATCAAAAATCGTCTTCAACATTTTATCCGCAATAGGCACCAAATAAGATCCTTCAAGAAACAGATACTCGAGACCGAAGCTGATGCTGGGACGAGTACCGGCTTCTGTCGCAGGCGCTGGGACCTTATTCTGATCTACGAAAAATAAAATTCGAGAAAATTTAGTCAAAGAAACCGGGGTCCCTCTATTGAAGACGACGAATTTCCCTTCAGGGTCAAATTCAATCAAATTGGTGATGTGAGACACAGAGTAAGCGCCCTCATGCTGAGGAAAAAATGTGATCTCATGTTCACTGCCAACACGCATTTCGGAGCGGCGGCTATTGATACTTTTATAGGATGGGAGCAAATCCAACGCGCGATTAAAAAAAGCCGCCACGTTCTGATCAAAGTCCACATCCTCCGTGACAGGCAACACCTGCCAAACATCACCGTTTGGATCGAAAGTTTTCGCACTGCTTGTAATCGCCTGACGCGTGGCATCAAACCATTCCTTCAACTGCGGGCGGTCTGCAGAGACTACCTTGGGCAGCACTCCGGCATCCTCCGTCAAGCGCGCCGCCGTCGTAAGCACTGTACTCAAAATGGCCGCCGTCATTTCTCCCTGCACCCGCATTTCGGAGCGAGCCTCCGGCGAGTCCCCAATTGTGCCGGGACTCCGCTCCCGGTGCATTTCGGAGCGGGCGGCGAACAATTCATGCTGAGGTTTTGAAGCTTTGCCGTCAGCCACAGCTCGTTTGACTTCATCCAAAGTAACCGGAATCACTCGATCCACAATTTGGCCATTGCCCAGATTAATAAAAAGTCCCTGTTCCGCCAATTGCTTGATGACCCCCACATAGCGAGGCATGTTTGCAACCAAGTCATACTCCGAAGGTGCGCCTGCCACAACCTGTCCGGCCTCATCAATCGGTTGCTGAGGCGTGCCCTTGTAAGGAAGGAAAAAATCTTCCCGGTTGACGCTGACAATTAAAACTTCAGGATTCGGTGCTCCGGCTAGATTTAAAAGCGGCAGGCCGTTGACAACAAGATCCTGAACTGTCTGCTCGGTCATATGGCCTTTCACCGTCGAAGAGGCGTCTTCATTGGGAACGCTTTTGGCAGGCTGCACAGTCGCCGGCACTTGCGCAGCTACACTAAAAATACGGTCGACCCAATTTTGCGGAGAGATGGCTTCAAGTTTTTCTACAAGTTTCTCATCATTTTCGTTAAGACCAAAAAGTCTCGCGGTAATTAATTTCAAATCATTGGCATAGAACGCCACGTTAAAGGCTACCTTTTTGCCACGGAACATGTCTTCAATAAATTGCCCGCTGGCAGCAGCAAGATCATAAGCTATTTTGTCTTTGATGGGATCAAGCTTGATTCCGCTATAGCCCTGGTCTTCGCCCTGCGCATTTGCGCGCGTGGGAAACTCGCCGACCTCGCGAAACTCAACCTGAGTGTGAGTTGCCCCCGTCGCTTTGTTGTGGTATGTAATTTTGACTGCAAACCCGCCCTTTTTATCCCCGGCGGAAAGCGTCGTAATGGCAACCGTAGCAAGCGCACGGCCTTCCTGACGGGCTTTTAAAATTTCACCCACGTGACCAGGGCGCGGATAATTCAAAATATTGTCGCCATTGCCAGCTACGATGATGCCATCGGTATGTTTCAAATGATCAATCACCCGGTCTTTATTGGTCAAAAGAGCGATTAACGCAAACAAATGGTTCTCTGCCACCAAGGCCACGCGGCCATCCGGATGCTTTAGCACCTGGCCTGCGGGGTCCAGTGCAAATCCGCTGCGCTGCTTGACTACACCCGTTCTTCCGGAGTCAAGATCATCCGCATGCGATGCCCGCAGACCTTGATCTACATCCTGGTCACTTTCTCCGTCCACCGGCCCGCCGACGCTAGTCACAATGTCAACTTTAGAATTTTCATTCTGCCCTTCAATCAGTCCCAGACGCGCCTGTAAGAGACTAATGAATTTCTCTTCCTGCCCTACTGCTACTTTAAGTGCGGGATGGACCAGCTTATTCTGCCCCATGACTTTTTTAACTGTGGTCGCTGAGCCGCCGCCAAAAACAAGAGAGACCACCTTCGCTTGAGAAATGGCATCTTGCCCAAGGTCATAGGCGGTATTTCCGGCTTGCGTGGCGAGTTCCTTGACTTCAGGGCTCCCCTCACCCAAGGCTTCGGCCGCAATCACTTCGACATCTTCAGGGGCCCAACCGGCAGGAAGGCGAATGGCGTCAGGCGCACGCTCGAAAACACTCTGCGCACGCGCGGGAGCCACTGTTTCCTTAGGAGTTTTAAGATCTGCGCCGAGCTTCTGCCATTTATCCCAATAGGGCCCCACATAACTCAAGAGTAAATAGTTTTGAATGTCGGCAATCAAAGCACGGTCCTCTTGAAAAAGATTGCTGTTGAAAAGCCGATTCAGAATTTCCTGCGCATCGTAATAATCACGTACATCGCCATGAACCCCTGCAATCCCCAGGGCTTGAAGCCCTTCCGCAAGCCCGGCAACAAGCGCCTGATCGTCGGGTTGATTAGCCCATGTGTTTAAAAAAGCTCGCGCGCTTTGCAGCGTCGCTTCAGAGACCTGTCCGGAAACAAGCGCCGGATAAATGGCGCTATCCACCGGAGTCAAACGAGCCAACTCCCCTTCTAAGGCAGGTTCTGTGGGCAGCGGAAAATGATAAAGCGTCTTAGCTGTTACGGGGCTGATTTCCAAAAACTCTGTCAGCGCAGGATTGCCAAATGGGTTGAGCGCGGTCAAATCAATACCAAGTTTACCCCCTGCATTAGCAATGAGCTGGTAGGTTCCGTTCCCCACTTTCACATAAAACTGGTCGTGTAAGCGCAGCCCGGTCAATTCCAGTTTTTTCCCCTGACGTTCAAGCACGATTCTGGATTTATGTTCGCTGCCATCGGCCTTTACAACTCGGGTAAAGGTCGCATCACTAGGAAATTGCACGGCCACTTCAGTCACCGGAAGATTCTCATCCGCAGTAATACGCATTTC
>JAHFHB010000066.1 GCA_023247135.1 Candidatus Omnitrophota bacterium | reverse complement strand
GTAGGCCAGATCAATCAGTTCTCTCGCGGTTTGCTGGAGAGCCGTTTCATCAAAATCGCGATGCCAAAAAGGCAGCCCTTCCGCGCGCACAAGCCAGGAAGGCTCCAAATCTCGAATATTGGCCGGTCCCTCGATCAGAAACGCGGCAAATTCATCGCGAAAATACTCGAACGCTGCTTGTAAACTAAAATCAGGCCCGCCCGGATTTCTCCAACGCGACTTTGAATTTTCGTCACGCGCCATGAATTGACCGTAAGTGGGTTGTCTTTGAAAAGGAGAAAATCGCCATGCCATGTGATGAAGTTCATGGCGTACAAATTCCAGCTGCGCAAGCTCTGTGTTTGTCTTTGACAAATCAAGTGGGAAGATGAAAAAAGAGGGCGTCGTCGGAAAAGGATCCGGGCTGTATCGAGACCAAGCCCCCTCCCGCCCTACACGGACCGCGGCAGCACCTGTAGGGATCACCTCATAGCTTCGCAGTACTTCCATGACATGCTCCTCTGCACCAATGAAAATAAGCCCGGGATAAATCTCAATAAGCCTTATATTGCCTTCAGCCTCTTTTAGGATGCGGCTAATATCCGACTGCTGCAGACCTTGGCGAAGCATTCGCGACTCAAGAATCGAGAGAGCGATTTCACCTTTGTTTTTTGTGATCAGGTCTTTAAACTTATCTTCTTCAAGAATCCCAGCGTTTTCTTTTAGAGTCTTTTCCATCAACTCAAAACCCTTCGTGAATCTTTTTTCAAACTTCTCTCTATGCCGTGGCACTGCCTGAGAATAAGCCTCGATGGTTTGAAGGATGCTTTGGTGCTTGTCTTCATACCCCTTGTCCGAAAGAAGAATATCCAGAAACCGACGATAGAATTCGCCCGTTCTTTGCGCGGTTTGAACAAAATATTCAGTCGATGCGTTACGCGGATCAACTCGCACTTCTTTTGGGGCGCCGGTTTCGGGCGTACCAGATCCAGCGCTCCGCATTTCAGACCGGGCGGTTTTCCCCATGCCGGTTATCGGCCTGCCTTGTACCTTGTGTCTTGTGCCTTGTGACAACTCTATCCCCTTCAGTCCCAACAGTGATGCGCGCATTTCGGAATTGGCGGCAGCAATCGTGCTCACCGCGCCGGCAACAACGGTGGCTGAGGGAATACCGCGCAGCCCCGCACCGCCTTGAACGGATTTGAGCAGGTCGTAGAAGCTTTGCGTGGTCAGCCGGCCGCCGGAAACGAGCGTCCGGAGCTCTTCGAAAAACCGGTCGGCCTTTGAGAAGGGCGAGTCCGCCGTTTTATTTTTTCCGGCGTCTGTCAATTCATCAAAAAAGCGAGTGTACTGCGCCGCTTTCTCCAATTGATTTTTTTGGGCAAGACGGCGCAGGATTTCGTCGCGCCAATTTTTCAGGAGCCAAGGATCCCCGCCAGAAGCATGCGGGGATGACATGACGCCATCAGCGGAATGTACATCCCTGTCCTTGCCTCCGCGCAAGGGCGGGGATGACAGGCCGAGCAATTGGTCGCGCGCGTAGCGCACAAAGGCTTTATAAACACTGACCTTGCCGTTTTCGACTCTGAAGTAACCGCGCCACGAAACGCGGCCCTGCATTTCATCCGCATACGCTGTTTTTTCCGGCACACCGTTCAGATGCGGCATCACCAGGGCATACGAAATGCCTTGATCCTTCAAGCGCTGAATAAGACCCTGGGCATGAAAACCGCCAGCCACGAGCATGGCGGCTGGCTGTGTTTTGCCGGCGTTCATGCGCCGCAGTAAGTTTTTCAGAAAGGTTTCGTCGCGTTTTTCTGCATTTTCGTAAAAATCAAAGTGCGATTTGAACATGGCCGGAAGTTCGAGATTCAAAGTGCGCAGGGATTCCGATTGCGTGACGACAGACCGCAACAACCCCAAACCGGTCCGCGAAGAAGAGTCTGCCCAGTTTTGCGAGGCGGATAAAACCGACACGCGGGTTTTGTCATCGGAAAAAATAACTCCGGTTTTTCCCTCCGCCTGCCGCGGGCCTGGCGGAAGCGAAATCTCCTTGCCTGTTTTCGTTTCCTCCGGCGTCTGTGTTTGTCGGTCCAGAATCCAGGACTTCAGCTCCCGCCATTCTTTGCGCGCAAGTTCCAGCTTGTTCAGTTTTTCAAAAAGCCCGAGCATAGACGCTTCCTGATCCAGTGAACGCTCGGCATCACTACGGTAAAGGGATTCTTTAACCTGTGTCACGTAGCGCTCAAATTCGTCGAGAAATTTTGTGCCTTCCATGTCGCGGATCTTCTTCTGCTCGCCGGCGATGCGTGTGAGGGTTTCTAACATGGCGCTTGCATCGGCGTTCCCCCACCCTGCCCTCCCCCGTAAAACGGGGGAGGGGAAGGGAGGGGGAGTGAGTGTCTGAGTTTGAATAAATTCTTTCAGGAAAAGGGCAAAGGCCTGAACTGAAATCTGCCCGGTCTGGAACGCCTGATAGTGCCCGCTAAATTCTTTCTTCTGCGCCGGTGTCCATGCGGTCTGACCGCCGGTTGTTTTTATTTTTTCGGCAATGGCGCGCACCTGGCTTTCGTCACCATTCTGGTCTACCCCTTCGCTCGCTATCGCATTTAGCATAACCGCCAGTTGAGAGCCGGCATCCGGTTTCCGTACGGCGGCCAGAGTTTTCAGGATCGACGGCAAGTCCGCATGGTTTTGTTCAAAATCCCGCAGAGCTTCCGTCACTTTTAAAAGCTCGGCCGAAAAAATCTTCTGTGCACGCGCGCTTAGATCTTTGCTCCAGTCAGCCAGGGCCGTGCTATTTTTATCCTGGTTCTTGGTCGAACTCAGGTAGAGCTCAAGGCCCTGCTCGTAAAGCGGCCAGTCTTCCACGCCGGCATAGACAGCATGCTCATGCCCAAAAACCGCCGCGGCCGTTCCGCCGGTCATCTCGCCTTTATCAAAAAAGGACTCGAAAAGCTGACGCAGGCGTTTCACATCAGGAAAGCTCCTGAAAACTTCCGTGTCCAAATCCTCAGCCGCGCCTTCAAGACCGGTAAGCGCTACGCCATACTGGTTTTGAAAATGTTCAATGAGTTTCTGGAGATTGCGCTGGGCCTCGGGAATAGCGTGCGCATCCTGCAAAATAAGAACCGTTTGGTTTGTATTTCCCTGAAAAAATTCCTCGACGCGGCCCATTTCCTTGGGGATTTGAATGCGGCTGACTTCGAGCGGAAGATGGACTTTTGCGCCGGGTCCTGAGACCTCCGCCGACGGCTGGGCAGCCCAGCTTTCTGGAAGCTGGAAGCTTGTGGTGACAAAAGCGATCAGGATCGCTAATGCTATGACTTGATTTTTTTTGATTGCTTTCATGCGCAGAAGAATCCCTTTGTAATTCGCTGATAAAAGTGTACCTGCCAATCGGCTGAAGATCAAGGCAGCAACCCTTAAATATAATATTCATAACTTATTTATTCATAATATGTTAACAACTTTAATGAATTAAAAAAATAAGCCAGTTTCGTCTATGCGTTTTTGAGGGGATAGCGAGACCATTGCTCTGAGATTGCTTCGTCGCACCGCTCCTCGCAATGACGACGCTTCTTTGAGCGTCGCTTTGCGGTACCGGCGCATGGGCGCGCCGGTTGCTCGCAATGACAAGTACAGGCGAAGGACGGGGATGACACAACGCACACTGATGCATAGCCTGACCGTAGGGAACAGGCATGCCTGTTCCCTACAAAAAAATTGAAAGTCTGTTTGTCTCTGTCATCAATGGGAACGAGACCGCAAATCCCCCTGCTTTCCGTTGACAAGGCGCGCGGTCTTCAAGATAATACGCACTCTTCCAGAACCTTGAAACCCTTGATCGGTTCAGGGGTTATGAGATTCATACCTTCTAGGGGTCCGGTGACGGGTTCAGAAAAAGATTCGTACAAATCTCTCTGGATGTTAGGAGCGGCCATGCTGCTTCCACTCATCCTTCTGAGCGGACCTTTGGCGGGTTATGTTTTGGGACGTTTGGCAATCACAAAGCTTGGGGTTCCAAACGCTGCACTTCCTGTTCTGGTCGGCCTGGGCATCGTGGCCTCAGGCATACAAAGTTTTAGACTGATCAAGCAGATTCAACAATCAGATATGGACAAGAAATAGCTGTCATGGCTGAATCGACACACGAGATAGAACACGCGGCCCACGAAACTCATAGCGGCGTGCACCATGAAGCGCACGAGCTTCCTAATTTTATTACGCTCCTGGAACAGCGTTTCCCACATTCCCCGGTGGTCAAGCAGCTTCAAGTTTGGGAAAACGTTTTCTTCTCACTCACCGCGGCACTCCTCATCAGTTTCTTTTTTATTCGCGCGGCCTCTTGTAAAAACCGCATCCCCGAAGGCCTGCAAAATTTTTTCGAGGCCGTGGTGGAAGGTTTGGAAGGGTTTGTCACCGGCATTCTTGGCCCGGCCGGCCGCAAGCACGTGCCTTTTCTCGGCACGCTTTTTCTCTACATTCTGCTGATGAGCTGGAGCGGCCTCATCCCCCTGCTCAAATCCCCGACTTCCACGTGGAGCACCACACTGGCCGTGGCACTCGCCACCATGGTCTACGTGCAGGCCACGGGTATCCGTGAGCAGGGTATCAAGCATTACTTGCTGCACATGGCGGGCAATCCCTCCAACGTCTTTGGAATCATTCTGATTCCGCTCATGCTGACCCTCAACATCATTCTGGAACTCGGCGCCGTGCCCTTCAGTTTATCCTTGCGTCTTTTTGCCAATATTTCGAGCGAAGACCGCCTGCTTTTTAAATTTGCGGAACTGAATGTCATGTACAAATATGTGCCGTTCTTTTTCCAATTATTTGCTAATATACTGTCGATTATTTTCAGCATGGTGCAGGCCTTTGTTTTCATGCTGCTTTCAACGGTTTATATTTCACTCGTTTCACCCCATCACGATCACGGGCACGGAGAGGCCGCCGCTCATGAGGGCGGCGCCCATACGGCCCATTAACAAAGCATGCCCTTCAGCGCGGCCTTCAGCGGCGCGAGGGAATGTCACGAAAAACAATCCGGCAGGCGCCGTTTTGGATTTCGTGAAGTCACAATAAGGTAAGGAGAATTCGATGGATCCGAAAATTGCAATTTCATTTGGTGCCCCCCTCAGTTTGGCTCTCACCGCAATGGCTTGCGCCATGGCGCTTGGTAAAGCCGTTGCCGCTGCCATGGATGCGACCGCCCGCCAGCCCGAAGCTTCCACAAAAATATTGGTCAATATGATGGCCGGCTGCGCGCTGATCGAAGCTTTGACGCTGTACGCGCTGGTGTTCGGTTTCTCATTGCTCGGAAAACTTTAATCTGATCCGGTATGGATTTTTTTAAGCAAAACATCATTCCCGCGGAAGTTATCGTTCAGCTCACCGCTTTTGTCATCGTCTTTCTGACGCTGAAAAAGCTGGCTTGGGGCCCGATTCAAAAGGCCCTGGAAACGCGGCGCGAAACGATCCGGGAAGATCATGAGAAAATTGCTTCTGCGAAGAAGCAGGTGGAAACGCTGCAGGCCGACTATGCCAGCCGTCTTCAAAAGATCGAAGAAGAAGCGCGGCTAAAAATGCAGGAGTCGATCGACGAGGGCCGCCGGTTGGCGCGCGACATTCAGGAAAAAGCCCGCACCGAGGCCCAGATCATGTTTGATAAAACCAAACAGAATCTGGACCTTGAGGTGGCCAAAGCCCGCCTGGAACTCAAGCAGACCATTGCGAAAGTTTCCATTCAGGTGGCAGAACGCATTTTGGGCGAAACCCTGAATGACGCCAAGCAGCAGGACAAAATCATGGCCATGATCGGCGATATTGAGACCGGGAGCCGGGCATGAAGAGTTCGATTGCGGCTTCCCGGTATGCCCGGGCGCTTTTTGAGCTGGCCCAAAAAAGAAATTCGCTCGCGCAGACCGATCATGATCTCACGGCATTGAGCGAAATCTACAGCAGCAACCCCGTGATTGAGCGCCTGCTTTTCAATTCGGCGATTTCGATTCAGGACAAAGAAGCGTTCCTCACGCGGCTCGTGGGCGCACATCTTTCTCCGCTGGTCATGAGTTTTCTTAAAGTCCTCCTGCAAAAACGCCGGTTCCGGGAACTGCTGTCGGTTCAGGCAGAGTTCCACCGTCTGATGGAAAAAAGCCAGGGCATTCAGGAAGTCACCGTGCTTTCCGCGGTCCCCCTGAATGTACCCAACCGGGACTCGCTCGGCAAAATGCTTGAGAAAAAACTCAAGTCGAAAGTACGGCTTGTCACGAAAACAGAACCCTCCTTGCTCGGAGGACTGATTATCCGTTTTGATGGCCTTCAGATTAACGGCTCGTACCGCGACCGGCTGCGAGCCCTCAAACAAAATTTTCTATCATGCTAAGGTGATTTTATGTTGAAACCCGAAGAAGTAACGCAGGCACTGCAAAAAGAAATTCTGAATTTTGAATCCAAGCTCTCGCTGGAATCCGTCGGCTATGTGCTTCAAGTCGGCGACGGCATTGCGCGCGTCTACGGCCTGGAAGACGTGATGGCCTCAGAAATCGTCACTTTTCCGGACGGTACCGCGGGGCTGGCGCTCAATCTTGAAACGGACAATGTCGGCGTGGTCATTTTGGGCAACGACCGCCACATTAAAGAAGGCGATGAAGTCAAACGTACCGGCCGTATCGTGGAAATTCCGGTCGGCGATGCGCTTGTCGGCCGCGTGGTCAATCCGCTCGGCGAACCCATGGACGGCAAGGGCCCCATTCCGGCGGTGAAAAAGCGCCCGCTGGAAGCCAATCCCCCGTCCGTGATTCAGCGCCAGCCGGTGAAAGAGCCGCTGCAAACCGGCATCAAGGCCATTGACGCTATGATCCCGATCGGCCGCGGCCAGCGCGAGCTGATCATCGGCGACCGTCAAACGGGCAAGACCGCCATTTTGATCGATACGATTTTGAATCAAAAAACCAGCGGCGTGCATTGCATTTACGTGGCGATCGGCCAGAAACTTTCCAGCGTCGTTCAGCTTGCCGAAACGCTCGAAAAGCACGGCGCCATGAAATACACCACGATCGTCAGCGCTTCATCGGATGACGCGGCCTCGCTCCAGTATCTTGCGCCTTACGCCGGCTGTGCGATCGGCGAAGAAGACATGTACACGGGTAAACACGCACTCGTCGTTTATGATGATCTTTCAAAACATGCCGTGGCCTACCGCCAGCTGTCTTTGCTTTTGCAGCGCCCGCCCGGCCGCGAAGCTTATCCAGGTGATGTGTTTTATCTGCATTCGCGCCTGCTGGAACGTGCCGCAAAGGTGCGCCAGGATTTGGGCGGCGGGTCACTCACGGCACTGCCTGTGATTGAAACCCAGCTCGGTGATATTTCCGCGTACATTCCAACCAACGTGATCTCGATCACCGACGGCCAGATTTATCTGGAGAGCGACCTTTTTTACGCGGGCATCCGGCCTGCCATCAACGTCGGTCTCTCGGTTTCGCGCGTCGGCGGCAACGCTCAGACCAAGGCCATGAAACAGGTGGCCGGTTCACTGCGTCTTGCGCTGGCGCAGTACCGCGAACTTGCGGCCTTTGCCCAGCTCTCGACCGATCTGGATAAAGCCACGAAAGATCAGCTGACCCGCGGCGAACGCATGGTGGAAATTCTGAAGCAGGACGTGTTTCAGCCCCAGTCGGTGGAAAACCAGGTCATGATTATTTTCGCCGGCAACGAGGGTTTGCTTGACGAAGTGCCTTTGTCAAAGCTCAAGGCCTTTGAAAAAGAATTTCTGGCGTTCATGCAGACGCATTACGCAAAAATTCCGCTGGAGCTGGCGGATAAAAAAGCTTTCAGCGACGACCTGAAAGTCCAGCTGCGCCAGGCCATTGCCAAGTTCAAAGAACAGTTTAAAAGTTAGTTTCAAAGTTCATTCTCAATCGTCATTGCGAGCCCGCCTGCCGCAGGCAGGACGAGGCGAAGCAATCTCGGTTTAAAAATAATAGATTGCTTCGTCGCTGCGCTCCTCGCAATGACGAGCATTTTTTGTAATACAAAACTAGTGACTTCGTAGAAAGCCTATGTCAGCAGGACAGCTTCGCGGCATTAAAAGCCGGATCAAGAGCGTTGAAAATACGCGCAAAATCACGCGCGCCATGGAAATGGTGTCGGCGGCGAAACTGCGCCGTTTTCAGGGCTTCCTAACCAAGGCCCGGCCCTACACGACCGAACTTGAAAAAATGATGCTGCGACTTGTGGATGCGCAAAATTCACAGGCGGCGGATCAGGGCGCTGAGAAGAAACCTTCGTACGAGCACCCCTTCTTCGCGACCCGCACGGAAAATCAGACCGCCCTTTTACTCGTCACCGCAGATTCGGGGCTGTGCGGGCCTTACAACATGCTCTTGATTGAAATGGCCCGTGATTTTTTGAAACGGTTCAGGGAAAAAACGCCCTTGATTTTTGCGGTCGGCAAGGCCGGCGTCAACGCATTGCGCCGCAGCGGCTTTTCCTGCGAAAAAACCTGGACGGACATCCGCCAAAACCAGCTCGACGGCACCGTGAAGGATCTGAAAAATACCTTATCCGCGATTTATACGGAAGGCCGCGTGGATTCCGTTTATGTCGTTCACAGCAAGATGTTGTCTGTCACGGCGTCCAAGCCCGCGACCGAAAAAATACTGCCGCTTTCGAGCCCCCAAGGTTC
>JAHFHB010000065.1 GCA_023247135.1 Candidatus Omnitrophota bacterium | reverse complement strand
GTGCGGCAAAGCGATGCCGCCAGGTCACTTTCCAGGTGTTCGAGTTCATCCAGAATCCCTGCATTCACCCGGCCGTAAAGCTGCAGGTAGCGCAGGAAAAGCACAAGTTCCTTGAGCGGAACACCCGGCGGCTGCCGGAGCGTTCCTTTTTCAGCGGCGGCCAACTGCTTGCGCAGTATTTTTTCAAGAAATGCGTAGTAATCCTCCGGGCGGACTTGATGCGTGTGGTATTTGCGGGCAATTTCGCGCAAAGCGTTTTCATCGCCGGCCTTAACGAGTGCAGACGGATCCTTTTCGATTTGTTCCAGCGCTTTGGCCGCGCTGGCAAGGTCCAGGCTCTTTTCCAGCTGGGTCGCCTGTAAAAAAGCCGTAAGCTGGCGGTAGCGCTTCATCCGGGCCGGTACGGCTTCTTTGAGGGAGACGAGGAATTTCAGGTACGCCGCAAAATCTTCCGTATCGAGTTCAAAGGCCTGGCGCCGTTTCACCAGGCTCCACGTTTCGCGGGTCAGCATGCGCGGGGCCAGCTCGTTCAGCGCCTGGTCAAGCGTCGCCAGGGCGGGCAGGCTCTTGGGATCAAGATCACGGGTCGCCAGATAGGCACTGCGGTTTTTCTGATAAAGCACCCGGTCTTCAATGCCGATGAGGCGCAGATCGCGTGTTTCAACGGTGGCCAGATACTCGGGTCCGCTCAGGCGGCCTTCGCGTAAAAAATAATCAGCGATTTTTTTGCGGGACTTGCGGCTGGGCACCACCCAGAAGGGATCGGTAAAAAGTTCCCCCTCGCTGCCCTCGAGATAAACATTTTTAAGTCCCTGCTGTTTGGCAAGGTATTTCAGGATGGCAGCCAGGCGGCGCTGCGCCAGTTCGTTGACTTGCAGGTCTTGCAGAATAAAAACCGTGCCGGGGCGGGTGCCGGAGAAGCGTTTTGAAATTGTGCCGAGTTCCACCGGCAGTTTTAAGGCGCTGCCGCTCGTGGATGCGAGCTTGCTGTGCAGGGAATTTGCGGAACCAGGTGAAGTCGCTGGGGAGTTATTAAAAACAGAATTTGAAGAAGGTAAACGAATCCCCCCGTCTGCCCATGCGACGGTGTTGGTTGTGAAAGCAATCAGCGTGATCCAGGCGCTTATCCGGATCCAACGCCAATTCAATACTTGGCTTTGGGTGCTACCGGTCATAATTCACCCTCGGTCTATTCGACCCTTCCATTTGTGAATAGACGCAGGCTTTAACCCGTTGTCTAATCAAATTATAAATGGTTTTTTTACTCTATCAAAAAACGGCCTGACTTAACTAAGATTATCACAACACTTTTATTATGTCAAAACAAAGTAAAATCGCTATGAAATACTGGGTATGGATTCAAGCCGCTAGGATCATTGATTTTAGTGCTTGATGACTAATCTATCTTATTGATATATATAAAGTTATATATTTTCATAGACCGTTTATTTAGACCTCTTCCAGAATTTAAAAACCGCCCCGCAACCCTCATTCAGGAAAACGCGCTTCGATCCCGCTTTCGCCGCATAAAAATATATTTTGCGCGAGGCCTAAAAATGATTAAAACCTTTTAATTCTTAGAACCTTTTCAATATCCGGCTTTTACGTTACCTTATGCCATGCGCTATTGCGGTTTTAAAATTCCCCTCATCCTTCTCCTCCCCCCTGAGGGGAGAGGGAACATACCCAAACCGAAATCAACTTTTAAAACTTTTG
This sequence comes from Candidatus Omnitrophota bacterium, assembly GCA_023247135.1. Lineage (GTDB taxonomy): Bacteria > Omnitrophota > Omnitrophia > Omnitrophales > Aquincolibacteriaceae > JAHFHB01. Next base: position 6,972 of record JAHFHB010000065.1, on the reverse strand, counting down.
TCAGCCTCATGGCCGTTGTAGTGAGCATCACTTTTTTCGGTAGCTCGGCAATGGCCGCGCGTGAATTCGAGAGCACTGCCCGCGCTCCGGATTTTCCGGCCCATCTGGAGTGGCTCAATACGGATAAACCCATTTCACTGGAAGCGCTCAAAGGCAAAATGGTCCTGCTGGATTTCTGGACGTTCTGCTGCATCAACTGCATGCATGTCATTCCCGATCTCAAAAAACTCGAAGCCAAATACGCCGGTGATTTGGTCGTCATCGGCGTGCACTCCGCCAAATTCACGAACGAAAAAGATACGGAAGCGATCCGCCAGGCCATTCTGCGCTACGAGATTGAACACCCAGTCGTGAACGATCACAACTTCGAGATCTGGCAAAGTTACGGCGTCAATTCCTGGCCCACGCTGGTCTTGATCAGCCCAAACGGGCACGTGATCGGCGGGCACGCCGGCGAAGGTGCCTTTACGGTCTTTGATCCCATTCTGCAGAAAGCCATTCCGTATTTCGAGTCCCGCAAAGAACTCCGGCACGGCCCGCTCAAACTTGCGCTTGAAAAACAAAAAGCCCCTGCGCATTTCCTGTCGTTTCCCGGAAAAATTTCGGCCGATGAAAAAACAAGTCGGCTTTTCATCACCGATTCTAATCATCACCGCATCCTGATCGCCGATGCCGCAGGCCATGTTTCGCAGGTTATCGGCAGCGCTCAGCAAGGCGTCTCAGACGGTTCATTTGAAACGGCCGGATTCAACCGTCCGCAAGGCACTTTTTACGACAACGGCTTCCTTTATATTGCCGACACGGAAAACCACCTCATCCGCCGCGCAGATCTGGCTAAAAAAACCGTCGAAACCGTTCTTGGCACAGGCCGGCAGGCACAGGCGTACAACCGCCCGGGCAAAGGACGCGATGTCGATCTGAGTTCCCCCTGGGATGTCCTGCTTTTAAACGGCTCGCTTTACATCGCCATGGCCGGGTCGCATCAGCTCTGGCAGGCGGATCCTGTAACCTGGGAAGCAAAACCTTTCGCGGGCTCGGGCCGCGAGGCCCGCATCGATGGCCTGCGTGCGGACGCGGCGCTCGCACAGCCCAGCGGCCTGGCCACCAACGGCACATTGATTTTTTTTGCCGACAGCGAGACCAGCTCCGTGCGCTCCGCGGACCCGACACCCTCGGGCCGCGTGGAAACACTCGCCGGCCACGATCTTTTTGATTACGGCGACAAAGACGGCTCGTGGGAAAAAGCGCGCCTTCAGCACTCACTCGGCGTGGCCTGGCATGACGGCAAGCTTTACACAGCCGACACCTATAATTCAAAAATTAAAGTCATTGATCCTGTGAATAAAGTTACAACAACTTTGGCCGGTACCGGAAAGCGCGGCACTCAGGACGGAACTTTTTCAACGGCGGGTTTTAATGAGCCGGGCGGTCTGGCTTTTTTGGGCGAGAAACTTTATGTCGCCGACACCAACAATCATCAAGTCCGCGTTCTTGATCTGAAAACCAAAACCGTCAGCACGCTCGCGCTCGAGGCGCCTGAGAAACTTTTGGCAGAGCCGCCCGCGGCAAAAAAATTCAGAGGCCGCACCGTGGAAGCACCTCCCGCCGCCGCCGCGCCCGGGAACATTGCGCTCAAAATCAGCGTGCAGATTCCCGAGGAAGATAAATTTACGGCCGGTGCGGAAACAACCCTGAAATTTCATGCGGAAAATCCTGCCATCGCCCGCTTTGAAGAAGAAACCTCCGTGCGGGATTTTTCAAAAGATGCGTCTCCCCTGACCGTTCCGCTCACGACCACACCGGGCAAAACCCGCCTGCAGATCGAAACCGTGATCTATCATTGCACGAAAAAAACAGCGCGCTGCTATTTTGATTCTATCCGCCTGGAAATACCGCTGGAAGTAAAGGCCGGAGGTCCCGCAAGAGTGCCCTTAACGCTAACGGCCGTCCGCCCGCAAACCAAAGAAAAATTCAAACTCTTTTAAACCGCACGGTTCAAAGTTTACATTCCCCTGCCGATAATTTACACAGGTTGAGTTGTTCCAACATTCAAAGGGAGGCCCCATGAAAAAGACATTGAAAATTGCGGCGTTTGTTGTGCTCGCCGTGTTCGCGGCCGGCACGGCCTTTGCCGCCAGTCCGTGGACCACGGAAACCACTTACACGAAAAAAGTGGCGGGCAAACTTGATTTCGGCGTGAAGAATTTACTGGGCGGCTGGACGGCGCTTCTGCCGGGTAAACTGCCGTGCGCCAAAAACGGCCACAAAAACTGCCCGGGCATGTGCTGCATCAAGGGCCTTGGGATGGGCCTGGTGGACGCCGCGGTTTACACGGTTGGCGGCGCGCTTCATGTCGCGACGTTCCCGATCCCCATTGATGTGCCGCTGCCTGACAACGGCATTCAGTTTTAAGCAAGTCTAACGGTTGTATTGAAAAGGGACAGGTTCTTCTGAACCTGTCCCTTTTTTATTGTAATTTTATCGCGGCAACTTTACGTTTGGATTTCTGCCCCGCTAAAATTTCTACCTGGCTCGCCGCCACTTTAAAATAAGCCGCCACCCGTTCAATCACCGCCCGGTTGGCCGCCCCTTCTGTCGGCTGCGCCTTCACCCAAACACGGTAGACCGATTCTTCGAGTTTCTCGATTTTCTCCGTCTTGGCTCCGGGTTTGCAAAGCAGGGTGATTTTCATGATTCCCAGCATAGCACGAAGCGCCTTTTGTGAAAATGGCGAACCTTTTGCTTTCCAATGCCTGGATTTTGGCTACAATAACCGCCATGCCTGTGAAAAAAAACGGAATGGAACGTGCCGTCAAAGACCCGCTGCGCCGCGTCGAAGTGCTCGCAACGCTGCCGGCCGATGACCTCTTGCAAATGTTTGAAACTTCGCTCCGGGGCCTGACCCAGCACGAAGCGGAGAAGCGTGTCATTCAATACGGCCCCAATGAGCCCGCCAAAAAGGAAAAACGGAACCTTTTAAAACAGATTCTTTTGAAACTCCTGGATCCCCTCGTCGTCGTGCTGATCCTGATCGGTTTCTTCTCACTGCTTTTCGGCGAAAAAATCGAAGCCGTGCTCGTCCTGGTCATGATCCTGCTCAGCGTTTCGCTTTCCTTCATCCAGGAATATCGTTCGGAAAAAGAGGCTAAAAAGCTGACCGAGCTTGTGCGGGCAACGGCGACCGTCTTCCGCGACGGCAAACCCGTTGAAATTAAAATGGGCGAGCTCGTTCCCGGCGATATCGTCGATCTCTACGCCGGCGACATGATCCCCGCGGATCTGCGCATTCTCAGCTGCAAAGATCTTTTCGTGAATCAAGCTTCTCTGACCGGCGAATCCTTTCCGGTGGAAAAAACATCCGCCGCGCCGCAAGCCGCCGGCACCAGCGCCATTCAGCAGAGCAATATCGCGTTCATGGGTTCCAGCGTGGTCAGCGGCACCGCGATTGGGCTTGTCATCAAGACCGGCACCGAAACCCAATTCGGGGAAGTCTCTAAACGGCTGGCCGCCATCCGCCAGCAGACCAGTTTCGAAAAAGGCATCCACCGTTTTGTCTGGCTCATGATCCGGCTAATGCTGGGCCTGATCGCACTTATTTTCCTGATCAACATGCTCAAAAAGGGTGACCCGATTCAAGCCCTGCTTTTTTCGCTCGCGGTCGCCGTCGGCCTGACGCCGGAAATGCTGCCCATGATCATCACGATCAATCTGTCCAAGGGCGCCATCGCCATGTCTAAAAAGAAAGTCATCGTCAAGCGGCTGAACTCCATTCAAAATCTCGGCGCGATGGACATCATCTGCACCGACAAAACCGGCACGTTGACCCTCGACGAGGTCGTGCTCGAAAAACACTGCGACGTGGTACGCAACGAAAATGCAGAAGTTTTAAAGTACGCCTACCTGAACAGTTTCCACCAAACAGGCCTCAAAAACCTTTTGGACCGTGCCATCCTTAAAAACGATGTCGCGCTGGACGCGCAGTACAAAAAAAATGACGAGATCCCCTTTGATTTCTCCCGGAGAATCATGTCGGTCATCGTCGAGCATGACGGGCAGCACACCTTGATTTCCAAAGGCGCCCCCGAAGAAATTTTCAAGCGCTGCAGCCACTATGAACTCGATGGTGAAATTTTCGAAATGGAGAATTTAATTCTGACGGACTTGAAAGAAGAATACGACAACCTCAGCTCAGACGGTTTCCGCGTGCTGGCGATCGCCTACAAAACGATTGGGCAGAAAAAAAGCGCGTACTCCAGGGAAGACGAAAGCAAACTTACGCTCAAAGGCTATCTGGCCTTTCTGGATCCGCCCAAGCCCAGCGCGCGCGCGACCATTCAGAGCATGCATGAACTGGGCGTGGCCTTTAAAGTACTGACCGGCGACAATGAACTCGTGACCCGCAAAATCTGCGCGCACGTCGGGCTGGACATTAAGCAGTTGATCACCGGGGACAAGCTCGACGGGCTGAGCGAAGAACAGTTAAGGGAAACCGCGGAACACACCACCGTCTTTGCGCGGCTTTCGCCGCTCCAGAAAGAGCGTGTCATCCGCGCCCTGCGCGACAACGGCCACGTCGTCGGCTACCTCGGCGACGGCATCAATGATGCGCCCTCCCTGAAAGCGGCCGATGTGGGCATTTCCGTCAACAACGCGGTGGATATCGCCAAGGAATCCGCGGATATGATTCTGCTCGAAAAAAGCCTGCTTGTGCTGAAAGACGGCGTCCTGGAAGGCCGCAGAACTTTCGGGAATATTTTAAAATACATCCGCATGGGCGCCAGCTCGAATTTCGGCAATATGATCACCATGACCACCGCCAGCATTTTTCTGCCGTTCCTGCCGATGGCACCCATTCAAATCCTGCTCAATAATCTGCTTTATGATTTTTCGCAGATCGCCATTCCGACGGATTCGGTGGATGAAGAATACCTGCGCACCCCGAAGCGCTGGGACGTCGGCGCCATCCAACGCTTCATGGCGATTCTCGGCCCGTTGAGTTCTCTGTTTGATTTCCTTACATTCGGCGCACTGCTGTTTATTTTTAAAGCGAACGAACAGCAGTTTCATACGGGCTGGTTTTGGGAATCCCTTTGCACTCAAACGCTGGTCATTCATGTAATCCGTACCGCGAAAATCCCGTTCAAAGAAAGCCGCGCCAGTTTCCTCCTGATCGTCACCTCGCTTTTCATCGTGGCGGCCGGCTTTGCGATCAGCCTGCTTCCGGTGGGCCATGCACTCGGTTTCGTGGCGCTGAATCCATTTTACTTCCCCGCGCTTTTTCTGATCGTTTTCTTCTACCTGATCGCCACCCAAAAATTAAAAAGCTGGTTCGTCCTCAAGTACGGCTTTTGAGCACAGAATGTTCAAGAATGTTTCTGCAGGGTACAGGCATGCCTGTACCCTACGCTCTCTGAGCGTGACTCCACGTCGTACGAGTACCTGGCACCTTCTACACGCTTATTTGCGTTTTTTGGCAGGCGTCCGGAAGCGCGCGGGGCGGGAACGGACGGACTGTTGAACCCACAGAGTGGTGGCAAGGCGAAAAGCGGCATCTTTCTCAAGCGCCCCGTCAAAAGCGGCCTCGATATCGTCGAAGACAAGGCCCCAAAGCGGCAGAAGCAGGGCCGCCTCTTTCTCCGAAAACGTTTGGCTGACGAAATCTTTACGGATGTTTGCGGCGATGTGCAAGCGGCCTCCGTGGCCTGAGAGAATTTCGCGGTAAAATTTTATGGCCTGCGCCCCGGTGAGCGGTTCCAGAAGATGCTTCAAGCCCAGAACCCGGCGCGCAAACGCCGTGGCCAGCAGTGAGAAGAACCCGCCGTCATTGGCAATCGCGCGAACTTCCAGCAGGGCCGGCTTCAATCCTCCGGGTTTTTCTGCAAGCAGCCAGGCGTGGATTTTTTCAAGCTGCTCCACGGCCCGCGAGGCGCGCTGCAATTCATCCAGCGTCTTGAAATCGCGCAGATGAAAAGCGTGCTCCGAATACGCGGGATCAAAACAAAGCGGGATCTGCTCAAAAAACCCGCGGAGTACATTCGCATAACTGCCCTCAAGCGCGTCCAGCATGAGGTCGCGATCCTGATCCCAGTAAATGCGCGGCAGCTGATTGGCGCGGTCGCGCACTTCAAAAATCAGCGTGGCGGCCCGCCGGAAAACGGGCTCCAGCCAGTATTCCGTCAAAAAACGCCGGGCTTCATCGTGCCGGCCGCCACTTAAATACTCCAGGGCCATGCTGACAAATTGCCGCGCGCGCTCCACCCCGTGGCGGATAGACGCCTCCGATGAAAAATCCAGGCCGCCGGCTGCAATCACCTTATTGGAAAGCCAAGCCAGTTCTTCCTGAATTCCTTCCAAAAGCCCCGGAGTCTCAGGCCGCAAGCGGATCAGGACCTCGTCGAGAAAAAGATTTTCCTGCTGCCAGCGCATCAAGGTGCCGGGCTGTCCCGATTGATCGGAAACAAACGGCTTCCCGGCATTTTTTTTGGGGTGCGCTTCCAGCTCCGCCGGCGTGATGCGCCGGTAAACACGCCGCGCGGTTTCAATATCCGGAAAGCCGCGTTCGGCCAGCCGGTCTTCACGCAGCCGGTAGGCCTCTTCCTCGATCAAGTCGCGATTTTCCGAAAGCAGGCTTTCGGCCAGCGCGTGATAGCGGCCGCGGTGATTTTCATAAAGAATCTCGATCACACGCCGCACCGTGGCAATATTCTGTTCCGAGACGGTAAAGTGATACTGGTCATCCAGAGTAAAATACGGCAGGTCTCCCAGGAGTTCGTCGCTGGCTTCTTCCCAATCCGGTTTGGCTGATCCCACGGCCGACTGAAAGCAAGCCACGAGGGTCTCAAAATCGACATGCACCAGCCACTCCACGGTTTTTTGAGTGCCCGCCGCCACCAGGGTTTCCAGCCAGGTCAAAAAACTGCGCCCTTCAACGCGATCCTGTTTCCAGCACTCCATGTCCGCCACAAACACCAG
>JAHFHB010000064.1 GCA_023247135.1 Candidatus Omnitrophota bacterium | reverse complement strand
AACCCGACGGGTACGTATGTGACTGCGACTGACGTGAACAGGTTTTTAGAAGCGGTGCCGCCGCGCGTGCTGGTTTGTTTCGATGAAGCTTACGTAGATTTTGCGGCAGCGAAAGATTTTCCCGACATGCTTGAATGGGTGCGCCAGGGCCGCTGGCCCAACGTGGCGGTTTTGCGCACGTTCTCGAAAGCGTACGGACTGGCAGGGTTTCGCGTGGGCTACGGCATTTTTTCCGAAGAAGTGGCGGGCTATCTGCATAAAATCCGGCAGCCGTTTAACGTGAACCATTTTGCGCAGGTGGCGGCTGAGGCCGCACTGTCCGATAAAGTTTTTCTGAAAAAAACGCAGAAGATGGTGCGGGACGGCCGCCGGTTTTTTTACCGCGAGTTCAGCCGGCTGGGCCTGCCGTGGCTGCCAAGTGAAGCCAACTTCATTCTTGTCAACGTGCAAACCGACGGGCAGGCGCTTTTTGAAGCCATGCTGCAACGGGGCGTGATCGTGCGTTCCATGAAAGCCTACGGCCTGCCCGAGTGGCTGCGCATCACCATCGGGCTTGAGACCGAGAACCGGCTCTGCCTGAAAGTGCTCGAGGCCTGCCTCGGCAAAGGCGTCAAAACCACGGGGAGAAAAAAGAAATGATTGTCATCATGCGCTCCGGCGCGACGCCGGAAGAAATCAACCACATTTGCGAAAAAGTCCGTGAGATGGGCCTCACGCCCCAGGTGTCGCGCGGCGTGGAGCGCACTGTGATCGGCGTGATCGGAGAAGAAGAAAAATTGCGCGTCAAACCCTTGGCGGCTTTTCCCGGCGTGGAGAATGTCGTCGAGATTCAGCGGCCGTACAAATTGGCCAGCCGCCAGTTTCGCGGCGAACCGACAGAGTTTGATATGGGAAACGGCGTTAAAGTCGGCGGCAAAAAAGTGGTGGTGATGGCCGGGCCGTGTTCGGTGGAAAGCCGCGAGCAGTTGCTGAAAGCCGCTGAAGCCGTTAAAAAATCCGGCGCGACTTTTTTGCGCGGCGGCGCGTTTAAGCCGCGCACCTCGCCCTATGCCTTTCAGGGGCTGGGGGAAGAAGGGTTGAAGCTTTTGCGCGAGGCCGGGGATAAATTCGGATTGCTGGTCGTCACGGAAGTCATGGACACGCGCAACGTGGAGCTGGTCGCCAGCTACGCCGACATGCTCCAGATCGGCGCGCGCAACATGCAGAATTTCGACCTGCTCAAGGAATGCGGCCTGGCTAAAAAGCCCGTGCTTTTAAAGCGCGGCCTGAGTTCCACGATCCAGGAGCTTTTGCTTTCCGCCGAGTACCTGCTCTCCAAAGGTAATTTTAAAGTCATGCTGTGCGAGCGCGGCATTCGCACGTTTGAAACGGCGACGCGCAACACGGTAGATATCAACGCCATTCCGGTTTTGAAGCGCGAAACCCATTTGCCGGTTCTATTGGACCCTTCGCATGGCACCGGCGTGCGCGATTACGTTCTGCCGATTGCGCGAGCGGCGGTTGCGGCTGGCGCTGACGGCATCATGATGGAAGTGCATCCGAATCCCGAAGAGGCCTGGAGCGACGGGCCGCAGTCGCTCTTGCCGCAGCAGTTCGAGGCCGTGATGCGCGAGATCAAGGTGATTGCGCAGGCCGTGGGACGCGAAATCTAATTGTCATTGCGACCTGCAAGCAGGGCGAAGCGACGAAGCAATCTAAGATCAAGAGATTGCCGCGTCGTCCGTCAGAAAATATGACGGACTCCTCGCAATGACGAGGGTGTGTATGCCTAAAAAACTAAAAAATATTGTGATTGTGGGACTGGGGCTCATGGGCGGTTCACTCGCCGCGGCGGTGCGCCGTCATTTCCCGTCGGCGCACGTTACCGGCGTCAGCCGTAACCGGGCCGCGCTCAAAACCGCGCTGCGCAAGCACTGGATTCATGCGGCCCAGCCGGATCTTGCCAAAGCGGCCTCATCCGCAGACCTCATTATTCTTTGCACGCCCGTGGATATTTTTGAGAAATCGCTGAAAGTCATCGACCGTCATGCCCGGCCCGGCACGCTTGTCACGGATGTCGGCAGTGTCAAAGGCGGATTCCTGAAAAAATTACTCACGCGCAAGTGGCGCAATCTGGAGTACGTCAGCGCACATCCCATGGCCGGGTCGCACGCCAGCGGCATCAAGGCGGTTTGCCCGGGGCTTTACGATGCGGGTGAGATCTTTTTAATTACGAGCGGCCGGGCTTCGCTGGCTGCCAAACAGGCGGTCAAAGCCTTCTGGCGGAAGATCATGCCGCGTCTGACCGAAATGGATGCCGAGTCCCACGACCGCAGGGTGGCCCAAATCAGCCATTTGCCGCACGCGCTGGCAGCCTGCCTGGTTTTGGCCATAGAAAAGGGGTCCCTTAAGCACGCCGCCAGTGGTTTTAGAGATGCCACCCGCCTGGCTCTGGGCCCTGAAGACGTCTGGGCGCCTATCTTTAAAGCTAATGCCAGTAATGTGTTACAGTCAGTTATGCGGCTAGAACGCCAGCTCGCCGCCTTCCGCAAAGCCATGAGCGCCAAGGATGCCAAAACTCTCAGCCATTTCCTCAAAGAAGCTGCCCGGCGCAGGGCTGAAATTTAGCTTCAAATACGGCTAGTTTATGCTATACTGTCAAACCCTTCCAGAAAAGGCTTCCTGAAGTTGTTTCCAAGAACGCCGATTCCAGGTGGGGAATTTACAGATTAAATTCAAGGAGGCTTATTTAAGCCATGACATCCACGTTTCAGGAACTCTTCGAAAGCTCGCTCCAGAACATCAAAGAAGGGGAAGTCGTCCCCGGTAAAATCGTCGCCATCAATGGGCGCGAAGTCGTTATCGATATCCATTATAAGTCGGAAGGAGTTCTCGACGTCGAGGAATTCAGCGACCCCACCGAGATTGTGCTCGGCAATGATGTCAATGTGCTGTTTGAAGGATTTAACGATGAAAAAGGCACGGTCAACATCTCCAAGCGCAAAGCCGACCGCCAGCGCACCTGGACAGACCTTTTAGCCAATGCCCAGGAAGGCAGCATCGTTGAAGGCAAAATTACCAAGAAAGTCCGCGGCGGTTTTATGGTCGATCTCGGCATGGAAGCGTTCTTGCCGGCATCGCTCGTGGATCTGCGCCCTGTAAAAAATCTGGATCAGTTCCTCGGCATGACGTCGAAGATGATGATTGTGAAGATCAACCACAAGCGCAAGAACGTCGTGGTTTCACGCAAAGATTATCTTGAGAAGGAACGCGGCGCTGCGCGCTCGACCCGTCTCGGCACCCTGGAAGTGGGTGCGCGTGTGAAAGGCCGTGCGAAGAATATCACCGACTTCGGTGTTTTTGTCGATCTCGGCGATCTCGACGGGCTGCTTCACATCACCGACATGAGCTGGGGCCGTATTTCGCATCCGTCTGAAATGGTAAAAATCGGCGACGACCTCGAAGTCGTTGTCATTGCCATTGACCGCGAACGCGAAAAGGTTTCTCTCGGCCTGAAACAAAAATCCAACGACCCGTGGAATAATGCCGATGAGCGTTATCCGATCGGTACCCGCGTCAATGGAAAGGTTGTCAACCTGCTGCCGTATGGCGCATTCGTGGAACTTGAGCCGGGCGTTGAAGGGCTCGTGCACATCAGCGAGCTTTCCTGGACGAAGCGTGTCAGTCATCCCTCAGAGCTCCTGCAAACCGGCGATCGCGTCGATGTCGTTGTGCTGAACTTTGACAAGGACGGCAAGAAAATCTCTCTCGGTATGAAGCAGATCCAGGAGAATCCCTGGACGCGCGTGGAAGAAAAATACCGTGTGGGCGATCGCTCGCAGGGAACGGTTCGCAATCTCACTGACTATGGTGCGTTTGTGGAACTCGAACCCGGCATCGACGGCCTCGTGCACGTTTCGGACATGTCGTGGCTGCACAAAGTCAACCGTCCGAGCGAAGTGCTCAAAAAGGGCGATCAGGTCGAAGTCATGATTCTTTCGATTGATGCCCGCGAACAGAAAATCTCTCTCGGAATGAAGCAGCTGGCCGAGGATCCCTGGGAAGCTTTGACCCGGGAGCTTGTGGCCGGCGCTCAGTTCACCGGAAAGGTCACCCGCGTCGTCAATTTCGGGCTGTTTGTTCAGCTTGAGAATGGTCTCGAAGGGTTGATCCACGTTTCTGAAATTCCCGATGCGTCGCAAAAAGTGGAAGGCAGCTTCCAGCCTGGCGAATCGTTGAACGTCGCTGTCCTCAGCGTCGATCACGAAGCCCGCAAGATTGCCCTTACCCTTAAGGGTGTTTCGGCTTCGGTTCAAGGCTCACGCTGATTGATTTTAAGTGGGATCCTCGTGTTCTGATCAACGCCGCGTCGTTGTCACAGGCGTCGGCGTTGTTTCTCCCGTAGGCATCGGTAAAGAACCCTTCTGGAGCGCACTCAGCAGCGGCCGTTCCGGCATCTCATTCATTGAATCCTTCGACACTGCGCAATTCACCACCCGTTTTGCGGGTGAAATCAAGAATTTCAATCCCGCCGATTACATTCTTCCCAAACGCCTCAAACGCATGGACCGCACGTCCCAGCTCGCGGTAGCCGCCTCTAAAATGGCGGTGACCGATGCCGGCCTGGATTTCAGCGTGCAGAATCCCGAGCGCACGGGCGTGATCATCGGCACAGCCATGGCCGGCCATGGCTACATCCTGGATCAGCACACCACGCTCATGGAAAAAGGCCCCATGCGTATCAATCCGTTTACGGCGCTGGCTTCTTTTCCGGATGCCTGCGCGAGCAATGTTTCAATTGAACTGGGCGTGACCGGTCCCAGCTTTTCGCTTGCCACCGCGTGTTCTTCCGCATCAGACGCCTGCGGCTATGCGTTTGAATCCATTCGCCGCGGCGCGGTAGATTTTTTATTGATGGGCGGCGCCGAGGCTTCGATTTATCCCGGTATTCTTGCCGCGTTTTGCGTGGCGCGCGCCATGTCAACGCGCAACGAAGCGCCTGAGGCCGCTTCGCGGCCGTTCAGCCTGGATCGCGACGGGTTCGTGCTGGGTGAAGGGGCGGGAATGCTTGTGCTTGAAGAATATGAACACGCGAGAAACCGCGGCGCGCATATTTACGCGGAAATTCTCGGCCACGGCATGACCTGCGACGCGTATCACATGACGGCGCCTGACCCGGAAGGCACGCAGGCCTGCCGCGCCATGCGCATGGCCATGACGAGTGCGGGCGTGACGCCGGATCAGATCGATTACATCAATGCGCATGGCACGTCCACGGCCCTGAATGATAAGACCGAGACCATGATCATCAAGAAAGTTTACGGCGAGCGCGCCGCAAAAATTCCTATCAGTTCCACCAAATCCATGATCGGCCATTTAATCGGCGCGGCCGGCAGTGTCGAGCTGATCGCCACGCTCCTGGCCATGGATACCGGGGTGATTCCGCCGACTATCAACTACAGCACGCCCGACCCTGAGTGCGATCTCGACTACGTTCCCAACACCGCCCGCAAAGCCAATATCCGCATCGCCATGAAAAACTCCTTTGGCTTCGGCGGAAAAAATTCCATTTTAGTTATTGGTAAGGTGTAGAATTTTTCGCGTGCTTTGTAGGGGCGGGTTCTAAACCCGCCCCTTTCTGCGGATAATCATTGCCGTTCGCGATGCATCGCAAGCACGTTTGAGCTGCGGCACCGGCGGTTCGTCCGCTCCTGCGGCGGACGACCGCCTGAGCTCTCGCCATCCGGATTCGCCTGCAGCGAAACCAAGCTCCGGATGGCTCCGAGATCTGCCTCCGCTTTCAAACGTGCTTGCAATGCACTGCCCCACTGCGCTGCTTCCTCAAATTCCTCCGCTCGTAAACCCCCAAGCCATTTCTGCCGATAAAAAAACACGCATTCTAAATCGAACCTTTTCACTTGCAAGGAGTTACGTCAATTTTTAACAACCGTTTCAAAAAAAGAATCAGCTGGATCGCCCTGGCCGTATTTATCGTGGGCGCGAGATCCGCATTTGCTGAAGAGCTGGGCAGAGCCTACCGGATTGCGCGCAATGAAATTCTTAAAGAAGACATCAGCGGCATCGAAGACAAGCTGGCCGGCATGAATCTTTTTGAATCGAAGATGCGTACTGCCGGGGAATGGCGCCTGCCGCTGGCAGAATGCACTCAGCTTGTTCTCAAACAAAACATCCGCATCAAGATTTCCTACCTCGATCTGGACACGACCCGGCGCGATATCGACAAGAAAAAAGCCGTGTTTGATCCCAACACGACGCTGAGTTCTGAATACGCCCATGAACGCAGCCCGGTGAACGCGGGGACATCCGGTGCGGCGACCGACACGTTGACTCACAGCCTGTCGGTTGACAAAGAATTTTCTACAGGCGGAACCGTCACTTTGGCGGGAAGCGTTGAGCGCAGCGGCGCCTCCGATCACATTCATGCCTCCGATTACAGCGTGAGCGTTTCGCAGCCGCTGCTCAAGAATTTTTGGGTGGACCGCAAGCGAGTCAAGATTTCTATTGTGAATTATGAGATCGGGGTCGAGACGCTGCGAAACCAAATCATTGACCGGATCTCCGAAGCCCAGACGGCCTATTGGGAAATTGTGCATGCCCGGGAAGTTCTCGTGGCGCGCAAGACGGCTTACCGCCAGGCGCTGGAAATCCTGCATGTCGCCCAAAAGGGGCTGAAAATCGGAAACCGGACGAAAATCGACGTGCTGCAGGCGCAGGCCAGTGCTGCAAGCCGCAAGGAAGATATTTTGCAGGCCCGCAAAAGTCTGCAAGATCGCGAGGACATTCTTAAAAAAATCCTGAGCGGACCGGTTCTGTCCGGCTGGGACGAGCGTAAGATCGTGACGGATCCGGTGGAACCTGATTTTAAACTGGAGGCCGCCAATCCCCAGGCCAGTCTCAGGCAGGCCCTGCAAAACCGCCCGGATTATCTGCAGGCCCTGCATCAGCTGGAAACGGATCAACTCGATCTGTCGATTGCAAAAAACGGGTTACTGCCGAATGTTTCCGTGGACTACGCTTTTAATCTCAATGGAACGGGTGATTCGAGCCGCAATGCTTTCGATACGGCTTTTGGCGGACGGTTTCCGGGCAACACGGTCGGTCTGACTTTCACCATGCCGTGGTTTGACCGCGCCGAATCCGCCGAATACCACCAGAAAAAAAATGATTTTCAGAGCCAGAAATTGCGGATCAAGGACCTGGCGCTGACAATCGTCAAAGAGGTCCGTGAAAGAGTCCGGCAGGTGCACACCACCATTGAACGCGTCCGGGTCGCCAAAAGAGCGTATCAGCTTCAGGAGCAGAAGCTGGAGGCGGAACAGAAACGCTATGAGATCGGCGTGGCCACAAGTTTTGAAGTGCTGACTTTCCAGCAGGATGTCGCGAACTCGCGTGTGGCGCGGATTCGCGCGATTGCGGATTATTACGAAGCTCTTATTCAGCTTTGGCAGACCTTGGGGATAACGCTTGAAAAAAATGGAATTGTTTTTGATAAAGCCGCCTCATGATTGAACTCCAGGAAGTGAGCAGAATTTACAAGGTTGGCGGCCAGGAAGTGAAAGCCGTGGCCGGCATATCTTTGAAAATTGAGCACGGCGATTTTGTAGCTTTACGGGGCCCGTCGGGATCCGGCAAGTCTTCCATTATGAACATGCTGGGCTGTCTGGACAAACCTACGGCCGGGCATTATTTGCTGGATGGGCAGGATGTCAGTTCTTTTAATGATCGCGAGCTAGCCATGATTCGCAATCGAAAAATCGGTTTCGTACATCAGAATTTTAATTTACTGCCGCGTCTGAATGCGCTGGAAAACGTGGAGCTTCCCATGACGTATGCGGGTACGGCCAGGCCGGAGCGGATTGCGCGCGCCAGGCAGGCGCTGCAAACTGTAGGCTTGGCGCACCGCATGGATCATCATCCCGTGCAGATGTCCGGGGGGGAGCAGCAGCGCGTGGCGATTGCCCGAGCGCTGGTCAATGCGGCGCCTTTGATTCTGGCGGATGAACCGACGGGGAATCTGGACTCCAAGTCCAGTGTTGAAATCATGACGATTCTCCAATCGTTGAATGAGCGCGGTTCAACGATTGTTCTGGTTACCCATGAAGCCGATGTGGCGGAGTGGGCGCGCCGCTCCATTTATTTTAAAGACGGTAAACTGGCACAATAATTAACGCGGTGTTGTCATTGCGAGGAGCCCCCGTATTTGTGGGGCGACGCGGCAATCTCAAAGCTAGAGATTGCTTCGCCGCCTGCGGCGGCTCGCAATGACGATGCGAAAGAGGTTGCGATGAAACAATGCGAACTTTGCGGCAGTGAACTGGGAGCCGATTTACCGGAATGTCCCCAATGCGATACGCCCGACAATAAAAAAAGGCTGGAAGCCATCATCCAGGAGACGATTCAGCTGGCGGCTCAAGATGAGAAGGCCGCGCAGGGGCCGCACGATTTTCTTTTTCAGATCGCCAACTTTCACCGTTTGTGCGGAGAGCATGACGAGGCGATTCTTTGGTATGAGCGGGCGGCGCAGGGCAACTCCAAGAATCCCGAGTATCTGCGTTCCATGGGCAGTACGCTGGCCGCCAAAGGCGAGTACCGCAGTGCCATTACCATGCTTGAGAAGGCGGTTGCCATGGCTCCCCAATACCCCGACTATCACAGCGATCTTGGAGCCGCGTACTTTAAGGAAGGGCATTATGATGAGGCCATTCGGGCTTTTC
>JAHFHB010000063.1 GCA_023247135.1 Candidatus Omnitrophota bacterium | reverse complement strand
CGCTGAAAAAAGAGCGCAACGCCATCATTCTGGCGCACAATTACCAGATCGGTGAAATCCAGGACATTGCGGATTTCACCGGCGATTCTTTGCGCCTGGCGCAGGAAGCGCGTAAGACGTCTGCCGACGTCATTGTGTTCTGCGGCGTACATTTTATGGCGGAAACCGCGAGCATTTTGTGCCCGGATAAAAAAGTGATTGTGCCCGATATTGAAGCCGGCTGTTCTCTGGCTGACATGATTCGTCCCGAGGATGTGCGCGAATGGAAAACGCGCCACCCGAATGGCGCGGCGGTCTGCTACATCAATACGTCAGCCGAAGTGAAGGCGGAATGCGATTACTGTTGTACGTCTTCCAACGCGGTCAAGATCGTCAGCGCGATTCCGCGCGAGCAGGAAATTCTTTTTGTGCCGGATTTTTTTCTGGGCACTTACGTGAAGAACGAAACCAAACGCGAGAACATGGAGCTGTGGCGCGGCTACTGTCCGACGCATGTGCTGATTCAATCGAGTGAAATCAATAAACTGCGCGAGGAGCATCCGGGCGCGGAATTCTTGATGCATCCTGAATGCGGTTGTCTGACGAAATCCATGCATTTGGCCGACCGGATTCTTTCGACGGAGGGCATGGTGCGCTACGTGCGTGAATCCAAAGCCGAGAAATTTATCATCGCAACAGAGCTGGGTATTCTGCATCGCATGCAGAAGGACAACCCCGACAAGACGTTTATTCCCGCAAGCCCGCAGGCGATTTGCCAATACATGAAGATGAATACGATGGAAAAACTGGCAGACGCTCTTGAAAACATGCGTTACGAAGTGAAGGTGCCCGCGCCGATTCGCGAACGCGCCCTGCGTTCGATCGAGCGCATGCTGGAGCTCTCATGAGAGAATCTGCGGTAAAGATCGAGCGCCGTAAAACCCGCCAGGTGAATGTCGGCGGCGTAACGATTGGCGGCGATGCGCCGGTGCGCATTCAGTCCATGACCACGTCGCATACCCGCGATGTGGCACAGACGGTCGATCAGATTCAGCAGCTGGCGGAGGCCGGCTGTGAGCTGGTGCGCGTGGCCTGTCCGACCGAAGAAGATGCCCGGGCTCTGGGCCGCATTAAATCCCGCATTACGATTCCGCTGATTGCGGACATTCATTTTAATCACCGCTTCGCGCTGATCGCGCTTGATGAAGGCGTGGATAAATTGCGCTTGAACCCGGGTAATATCGGCAAAAAGGAGCGGACGGTCGAAATCGTGCGCAAGGCCAAAGAACGCAAGGTTCCGATCCGGATCGGCGTCAACGGGGGATCGCTCGAAGAAGATTTAATGCAGAAGTTCGGCCCCACGCCGGAGGCTCTTGTCGAAAGCGCACAGCGCCATATTCGTATTCTGGAGGAGCTGGACTTCTATGACATCATTGTGTCGCTCAAAGCCTCGGATGTTCCGCCCATGATTGAATCTTACCGTCTCGCCAGCCAGAAGTTTGATTATCCGTTGCATTTGGGAGTCACGGAGGCAGGCACGCTGCAGCGCGGCAGTATTTACAATGCCATCGGCATTGGCGCGCTCCTGCATCAGGGCATCGGCGATACCATTCGCGTGTCACTGACCGCCGAATCAGTAGAAGAAATCAAAGTGGCCAAAATGATTTTGGAAGCGCTCGGTTTACGCAAGGGCGTGCGCGTGGTTTCCTGCCCCAGCTGCGGGCGCGCGGAAGTTGACGTGTTCAAATTGGCCGGTGAAGTGGAAGACCGCGCCATGAAACTCAAAGAACCGTTGACCATTTCTGTGCTTGGCTGTGTGGTCAACGGCCCGGGCGAAGCGCACGAGTCTGATTTTGGAATCACGGGCGGCAAAGACAAGGGCATGATTTATATCGACGGCAAACAGCACCGTGTCGTCGGCGAAAAAGAGCTGGTCGATCAGCTCTTTGAAGAAATTAAAACGCGCCGGCCGGAAGCGGTCCCAGACAAAGAAACCACATCCTCCAATTCCGCAGCATGATGCAGCGATTAGACTTCTCTCCTTTTGAAGATATTTACGACAAAGTGATGGCGGGCGAACGCCTTAGCTTCGAGGACGGCGTGCGTCTTTACCGAACGCAAGACATTGCGCTGCTCGGCACCCTGGCGGATATCGTGCGCAAGCGCATGAACGGCAGCCGTGTTTTTTACTCCGTCAACCTGCACATGAATCACACCAATGTTTGTGTGCTGCGCTGTCTTTTCTGTGCTTTTGCGCGGCGCCCCGGCGAAGAGGGCGGCTACACGTTTACCACGGAAGAAATCGGCGACAAGGTCAAAGCCGCGATTGCGAAGTGGGGCATTAACGAAGTGCACATCGTGGGCGGGCACAATCCCGATCTGGGCCTGGATTATTACATCAGGCTTTTTGAAACGATTCGCAGTATCAACCCCACAATTTACATCAAGGCGCTGACCGCGCCTGAGATCGACGATCTGGCGGTGCGCGGCGGAGTTTCGCATGAAGAGATTCTAAAAACGCTGAAACAGGCGGGGCTGGACGGCATGCCCGGCGGCGGCGCGGAGATTTTCCATCCCGTCACGCGCCGTAAAATCTGCGCGGATAAAATCTCTGCCGATGTCTGGCTGGACGTGCATCGTGTGGCGCACCGGCTGGGTCTGCGTACGAACGCCACCATGCTTTACGGTCATATTGAAACCGATGAAGACCGCGTGGATCATGTGATCCGCCTGCGTGAACTGCAGGATGAAACACACGGATTTTATTCTTTTATTCCGCTGGCGTACAACGCGGAAAATACGCCCATGGGTAAAATCGGGGAAGCGGGTGGTTTTCTCGACCTCAAGGTGTATGCGGTTTCGCGATTGCTTGCGGATAACATTCCGCATTTGAAAGCCCACTGGATTACAACCGGCCTCAAAATGGCGCAAGTCTCGCTGTCTTTCGGGATTGACGACTTAGGCGGCACAAACCTCAACGAAAAAATCGTACATGAGGCCGGTTCTGAAACGCCCATCGATTTAAGCCGCGAAGAACTTGAACGCCTCATTCGCAACTCCGGCTTTGAGCCCTGCATGGTTGACAGCTCCTATCAATTCGTCGATTCCTTCCGCTAGCTATTTATCACGTAAACCACTCGTCATTGCGAGGACGGCGCAGCCGAACGAAGCAATCTCAGCGCCATTAAACGCCGTATCAGCCTCCTAGGGGTCATTCTGCCCCTCGCGGGAGCTCGGGACTGGATGTACGCAGCCCTGTTGGGGCTGTGTCATCCTGAGCCGCCTGTGTCTGCGTAGCAGGCCACAGGACGGCGAAGGATCTCAAAGTCTAATGCCCTTTCTTGGCAATGCGTGTATTATTTGCAATATGTGTATACACGTGGTACACTTATTTTACGGAGGTGCTTATGCCCAATATGACACTGGCATTGTCAGCTGATTTAAAAGCAAAGATGGATCACTTTAGGGAAATCAACTGGTCCGAGGTTGCGCGACAGGCTATTTATGAAAAGACGATGATGCTCGAAAAAATGAATCGATTGCTTGCCGGCAGCAAATTGTCTGAACCCGATGCTGAAGCTTATGGTGTGCCGATCAAAAAGGCCGTCCTGAAAAAGCATAAAAAACGGTGAGCCGTGCAGTTGGTTGTTGATGCCAACATTTTATTGGCTGGGTTCGGGCGGGGTGCAATCACCCGGGAACTGCTTCTTGACCCGAGGCTTGATCTGTTTGCCCCTGAACATCTTTTGATAGAGACGGAGCGCCACCTTGCGACCAATACGGCTCTGCAAAAAAGAATTGGTCTTTCTAAGCCGCAAATCCGCTTGATCTTCGAGCAGTTGACGCATTCCATCCGCACAGTTGAAGCCGCGCAGTATAGCGTCAGCATGCCGGAAGCATTGCGCTTAGCGGCCCATTCCGAGGACGCGCCTTATCTTGCCCTGGCACTTTGGAAAAAAACACCTCTTTGGTCCAATGATAAAGGGATGAAGCTTCAGGGGAAAGTGCCGGTGTTCACCACCGCGCAATTAATCGCAGTGCTAGCGGGACATTCCAGCTAGGGAACACAAATGCTGAAAAATAAAGCGCAGGCTTGTTACCCTCAATGCGGCTACAAAGGCAACAAGCTAAAGTTCATAGGGTCGAACGCGACCTATGCCATTGGTGTGACGCAAGAGTCTTCCGGTTTTATCAATCCAGCCGCAGAATGTCTCAAAGCGCAGTATGAGGATGAGAACAGGAAAAGAAAGCTGCGTTTCACGGCATGTTTTAAATGCGGCCGCATGAACGCGCAAAGCCTAATGCCTTTTTTGCCCTGAAAGAGTAAAATGAGGCGAGTACTTTGGTGACGAGGGTTGCCGGTTAAAAACAGGGTATTTAAAATGAAAGAAAATCTTTACCAAGCTGCATGCAACGCGTATTGCCATATGAATTGCGAACGGTGAGTTATGAGTTTGATTGAGATTGCGCAGATTTATACTGATTTGGTCAAGCTGGAGAAAGAGATCCCCGAGCAGGAATATCAGGCGAAAGATCAGGTCAACGCCTTGAGAACAAAATATCATGAAATTTTAATGGCCAAGATGAAAGAAGATGGGATTCCTTTTTCAGATCGATTTGATGCCATGCGCAAAGCCTTTGAGCTCATCCAAAAAGAAAAATCCCGCTCTTGAGTCCGATGCCGCTTTTGCCCTGAAAGAGTAAAATGGCGCGGTCTTTTGTAGAATTCCGGGGACACGATACTTAATCCGAGATTGCTTCGTCGGCCTTTGGCCTCCTCGCAATGACGAACGTTGGGCGGGTTTAGAACCCGCCCCTACGAATAAAAAAACAACAATATGACTGACATATCACGCTACGACCGTCAATGGCGGTTGAGGGAAATCGGGAAAGAGGGGCAGTCGCACATCCTGGCCGGTACGGCGGCGGTGATTGGGCTGGGCGCGCTCGGGAGTGTGTCGGCGTCTCTTTTGGCACGGGCGGGCGTCGGTCGTTTGCTTTTGATTGACCGCGATTTTCCGGAGCTTTCCAATTTGCAGCGCCAGACGCTTTACGATGAGAAAGACGTGGAGCGCCGTTTGCCGAAAGCGGTGATTGCGCGCGAAAAGCTCGCTCTCGTGAATTCCGCCATTCACATCGAAGCTTTTCCTGCCGATGTGAACGCGGTGACCGCCGGTGAATTGCTGGCCGGCGTGGATGTGATCGTGGACGGCACCGATAATTATGAAACCCGCTATCTGCTCAATGACTTTTCGCTCAAGCATAACATTCCGTGGGTGTACGGCGGCGTGATTCGCACCGAGGGGATTGTCTACACGGTTTTGCCGGGCGAGGGGCCGTGCCTGCGCTGTCTTTTTCTGGAAGCGCCGGCTCCGGAAGAAGCCGAAACCTGCGACCGTTCCGGCGTGCTTGCCATGGCCGCGCATGTGACCGCCGCGGTCCAGGCGGTGGAGGCGTTGAAAATTCTTGCCGGGAAAAAAGAGCAAGTCTCGCGCGAACTTCTTAAGTTCGACGTGTGGCGCGGGCATTGGAAAACAATGACGGTGGATGGCCTGCCGGCTTGTGCCAGCTGCCGGGGGCATTACGAGTATCTCGAAACCGAAGCGGCTCTGCAGACAGTCAAGATGTGCGGCCGGAATGCCGTTCAAATCTATCACGCGGAAAGCCGGCCGGTGAATTTTCAAAGCCTTGCCGGAAAGCTTGCCGGTCAAGTGGCCGTCGAGTACAATGACTACGTCATGAGTATCCGCTCCGACCCGTTTGAAATCATGTTGTTTGCCAACGGGCGGGCGATTGTCAAAGGGACGGAAGATGCCGGCCGGGCCAAAAGTCTTTATGCGCGTTTTGTGGGAGCTTAAAGGAGTGTTATGGAAAGAGTGATTCTGACTCGTGAAGGTTACGAGAAAATGGCCAAGGAATTGACGCTGCTTTCGACCAAGAAGCGCCGCGAAGTGGCGGACATGCTTGAGAAAGCGCGTGCCCACGGGGATTTGCGCGAAAACGCGGAGTATGATGCGGCCAAACTCGCCAAGCAGCAGCTTGAAACCCGCATCGGCATGCTGCAAGATAAGCTGGCACGTGCAGAAATCGTGGAAGTAAGCGACCTTCCCACAGATATCGCACTTCTGGGGGCCAAGGTCGAAATCATCAATATCGAAACGGAAGAAACTTTTATTTACATTCTGGTTCCGCAGGATGAAACCGATTTTGAAAAAGGTAAAATTTCCATCACCTCGCCGATCGGAAAAGGCCTCTTGGGTAAAACCAAAGATGAGATCGCTGAAATTGTCGTGCCGGCCGGCATCGTGAAGCTAAGAATCATCAGCATCTCGAGGTCTTAGTGTCTTTTTTAGCCGCGCCTCTTCTCTCCCTATTCAGCCTTAAATTCTACCGCAGCACGCTCGCCTGGAACGTGCGCAAGGGTTTGGCCTATCTTGCGTACATGAGCCTTTTGTTTGCGCTCGTATTGTCCTGGCTGGTCAAAACGGTGGTGGTGCCTCAAGGGGACCAGTTTGTCAGCTGGCTCAAAGGCAATATGCCGGTGCTGATTTGGAACGGCGAGCTCCTCGCCATGAAAGAAGGCACTGCCAAAGACATGATTCATCCCAAGTACGGGCCGTTGATCAAATTTGATATGACGCGCACAGAATTTACGGATGAAGCACTTGGCGATTTTGCGCTGGGCGTGACGCCCGGAAAAGCCTTTGTGCGGCAAGGCGATCAAATTTTAAAAGAGTACAACTGGGCTCGTAATCCGGACCAGAAGAAAGGGACGGTGGAAATTACGCCGGAGCTTTTGGGGACGGTGTACGGACTGTTGAAAACGCGCATTTCGCGCGTGATGATTTTCGTGCTTTGGATTTCTGTGATTTTCTGGAATTTTGTGGGGGCACTTTTTTATTCGTGGATCGGCCTTTTGATCAACTGGACGCGCCGCGGCGAAAAGCTTTTTTACAGCCAGCTTTTCAATATCGCCATTTGCGCGATGACGCCCGTCATTGTCATTGATTCGCTGCAGCTCGCGATTCCCGCGCTGGGCCGCTTGCCGTTTGGCCTGGTGGGCAGTCTTGTTTTGACCAACGCCTATCTTTTTTTCGCGATTCGCGGCACCGATACGCCTCCTGCCGATTCTGCTGCTTAAAATTTCACCCGCCATTGCAGGTAGGGAACAGGCATGCCCGTTCCCTACGAATTTTTAGAAGATTCATGCGCATGGCCGAGAGAGGGAATCAGACTGCCTGCCACGATGACGATCACGGTTCCGGCCAGCGCGCGGGTCGCGGGGATTTCATGCAGGAAGATAAAGCCCAAAAGGTAGGAGAGCACCGCGGTGAGGTACGAAAACGGTACGGCGATCGAGGCCGGCGCCCGGCGCAGCGAAATGGTCAGCCATAACTGTCCCAAAAAGGACACGATGCCCACCACCGCAAGAATCGGAATATCCTGGAACCGCGGTATTTGCCATTGAGCGCTGCAAAAAAATCCGGAGCCAAGGGTTGAAATGAGCGTGAAGTAAAAAATAACCGTGAGCGGCGAAACATGGTGCTTGAGTTTCCTGATGGACACATACGCAACGGCTGCAAAAACAGCCGATAAGAGCCCGAGCGCGATGGCGGGCGATTTTGAAAAGTCCGGTTCGGATTGAACCAGAAGATCGATGCCGGCAAAGGCCACGAGCGTCAGGATGATCAGGGCCGCATTCGGCCGCTCTTTGAGAAAAAAAACCGCAAGCAGGGCGGAAAAAACAGGCGCCGTGTAGTTTAAGAGGGTGCCCATGCCCAGGGATAAATGGGTGATCGCATAATAGGACATGGCGAGCGCCACGTATCCGCTCAGCCCCCTCAGGACCAGAACCAGCCTGGCTTCGGCATGCCCCCACATCGAAATATTTTTAATGCGGAGAATCGTGCTCGTCATGACGACGCCGAGAATACTGCGAAAAAAAACAATTTCCTGGCTGGGGTAAGTGCGGTTGAGCAGCTTCACGCAAAGCACCATGACGGCGAAGCAGACTGCGGCCGCGAGCATGAAAAGAATGCCGGACTTTATTTTACGGGTAATTTTCATGAGGGGCGGCGGTTAGTCTTTGTGGGGCGGCACGAGAATAATCTTGCCAAAATTTGCGCGACTCTCCATGCGCTCAAGGGCTTTACGCGCTTCGCGCAAAGGAAAAATCTCGTCAAGCACGGGCTTCAGCTTCCCTCTCTCAATCAAACGGATCACGCTTTTAAGCTCTGACAATCCGCCCATGTAGCAACCGAGGATGGAAAGCTGACGGGCGAACACGAAACGGATATCCAGCTGAGTCGTGGGGCCGCTGGTGACGCCGCAGGTCACAAGGCGGCCTTTTTTGGCCAGGCACGCCAGACTGGATTGAAAAGTTTCGGGTCCGATATGTTCCAGCACAACATCGACGCCGCGTGCCTTCGTGATTTTAAGGATTTCGGCGGGGAAGTCCGTTTTGCGGTAATTGATGACATGATCGACCCCCATTCTTTTTGCGAGCTGGGCCTTTTTATCGCTGCCGACCGTGGTGATGACTTTAGCGCCGATGTATTTTGCGATTTGAATGCCCGCGCTGCCGACGCCGCTGCCGGCCGCATGAATGAGCACGGTTTCGCCTTTTTGGAGCCGGGCGCGTGTGACGAGCATGTGCCAGGCGGTCAGGTATACGAGCGGAGCGGCCGCCCACGTTTCAAAGGAAATCTTTCTAGAAACCGGAATGACGTTGTGGGCCGGCACGACCGCTAACTGGGCGTAGCCGCCGTTACGCTGTAACCCATGAATGTTGTACTTTGGGCA
>JAHFHB010000062.1 GCA_023247135.1 Candidatus Omnitrophota bacterium | reverse complement strand
CGCCAGGAAGAAATTGAACTCGCCAAGCGGATCGAAGATGCCGAGGAAGACCTCAAGCTTGCCGTTTATCAGACCAAGGCCATGCGGTTTGAAGTGCTGGAGCTGGGCCGTAAAATTTTGGATGGCGAGGTCAATCTCGAATCGATTCTTGAAGAAGACCAGGAGTCCAAGATTGATCAGGCCAAACGCAAACTCAAGAGCGTGATTCAAAAACTGCGTTCGGCCCGCAAGACCGCCAATCATGTCAGCCTGCTGGTGGAGTTCAATCTCAATATTGCGATCGTGGAAAAAATCGTCGTGATCTTACGCGCAAAACTGCGTGAGCTGGATGAGAACCGCCGCGAGTTAGTCCGCCTGAAAAAGAGCAAGCAGCCCAAAACGTCGCCTGCCGCGCTGGAGGATCGGAATAAACAGATTCTTTCGGAACTCGGTGAACCCGAAGAAAAAATCCACGAAGCTTTCAAAGTCATTGTCAAAAAAGAGCGCAGTCTTTCCATCGCTAAAAAGGCGCTGGTGGCGGCGAATTTGCGCCTGGTGGTCAGTATCGCCAAGAAATACACCAACCGCGGTCTTTCGTTCCTGGACTTGATTCAGGAGGGGAACATCGGGCTCATGAAAGCGGTGGACAAATTTGAGTACAAGCGCGGCTATAAGTTTTCGACGTATGCCACCTGGTGGATCCGTCAAGCCATCACCCGCGCGATTGCCGACCAGGCACGTACGATCCGCATTCCGGTGCACATGATTGAAACCATCAACAAGTTTTTCCGTGCCTCACGCCATCTTGTCCAGGAAACCGGCCGTGAACCGACGCCCGAAGAAGTGGCGCAAGTGATGAAAATGCCTGTCGACAAGGTGAAGGCCATTTTGAAAATTGCCCAGGAGCCGATCAGTTTGCAGACGCCGATCGGCGAAGACGGCGACACCAGCTTTGGCGATTTCATCGAAGACAAATCAGCTGTTTCACCGGCGAATGCCACGGCGTACAGCATGCTCAAAGAGCAGATGGATGATGTCTTGATGACGCTCAGTGAGCGCGAAGAAAAAGTTCTGCGTCTGCGTTTCGGTATCGGTGACGGTTATCCGCGAACTCTCGAAGAAGTGGGACAGATTTTTAACGTGACGCGCGAACGTGTCCGTCAGATCGAAGCCAAAGCCCTGCGAAAACTGCGCCATCCCACGCGTGCGCGCAAGCTCAAAAACTTTCTAGAAATCAAGCTCAGCGACTAATCCCGCATTGCCCGGCAAATACCGCATCTTTTTCTTACTTCTGTGGTTGTTTAAGGCTGCACCCGTCCTTGGTTTTAAGGCGAAGGGTCCCCTTGCCACAGGTTTTTGTGATGGCTTGAGAAGAAGCCCTTTTTAGCCGATAAAGCGGGTGGACGGTGCAAGCAAACGCTGTCTGAAAGGGCGGAGGTTGCGTGGCAGATAAACCGGTGCAGCATCGAATTTTGGTTGCGGATGACGAGCCCAGCATTGTTTTGCTGATCAAGCGCCGGCTCGAAAACCAGGGCTATGGGGTGATCACGGCCGCCCATGGAAAAGAAACTCTTGAAAAGGCGCGCAAAGAAAAGCTGGCCTTGATTGTCCTCGATCACTCCATGCCAATTTTGAATGGATTCGATACCTGCCTTGAACTCAAAAAAGATGCAGTGACCAAGGGCATTCCCATTGTGGTGCTGACGGCTTCAACGGAGAAGGGGATCGAGGAGCGCTACGTGAGTGCCGGCGCCGTGGGGGTGATTTATAAGCCCCTGGTGGGCGAACTGATGCATTTGATCAAGCGCATTTTGGCCGGAGAAAAAATTGACTGGGCCGAATATGTTGACAAGCGCTAGACTCGGATAAAATACTGCTTTTAAACGATGGCAAAGAAAATACTTATTATTGAAGATCAGAAAAGCCTTGTGCAGCTGCTCAGCGCGCGTTTGAAATCCGCGGGTTATCAGGTCTTTTCGGCGATGGATGGCACGGCGGGGCTGGATCAGGTTCCGAAGGTCAAGCCCGATTTGGTGATTACCGACCTTGCGCTCCCAGGCATGAATGGAAACGTGATTGTGCGCATTCTGAAAACCAGCGCGCAGTTTAAAACCATTCCTATCGTGATGCTGAGTGCCTTTGTCGACGAAAGCATGAAATCAGGGGTCGAGGTCCCCGCGGATGCCTATCTGCCTAAACCTTATGAACCGGAGAAACTGCTTGCGAAAGTCAGCGAACTTCTAAACCAAGGAGTTGCCTATGGAACCCAGTGAGCACGGCGAAAGCGTCAAAACTGAGAATGCCCCTCTGTCGTCGCTAAACGGAACCCTGCGCCTTCTGGTCATTGAAGATGATCCGGCCTATTCCCGGCTTCTGTGTATCCGCCTTGAAAAAATTCAAAAACCGCATTTGTCCGCCACTGCCGTACATTCGCTTACGGCCGCCGTTGAACGGCTGGAGCGGGAGCCTTTCGATGCCGCATTGCTGGACCTGACGCTTCCGGATAGCAGCGGGCTGGACAGTTTCCGCCGGCTGCATGTGCGGTTTCCCCAGGTCCCGGTGATTGTGCTCAGCGGCTTTGATGATGAAGCGCTGGCTCTTGAGTGCGTGCGTAGCGGCGCCCAGGAATATCTGGTGAAGGGCCGTTTCGAACCCTGGATGCTGGCGCGCCTGATTGTTTTCAGCATTGAACGGCACCGCCAGCAGACGAAGCTGGTGGCGCTCTCGATCACGGATGAGTTAACCGGGCTCTACAACCGGCGCGGTTTTATGGAGCTTGCCGGGCATCAGCTCAAAGTGGCAGAGCGTTCCGAAAGGGAGCTCCTGCTTTTTTTCGGCGATCTGGATTCTTTCAAGAGCATTAATGACCAGTTTGGCCACGCTGCCGGCGATCAGGCCCTGATCCGGACGGCGCAGATTTTCAAAGAAACCTTTCGGGCCTCCGATCTGATTGCGCGCATCGGAGGCGATGAGTTTACCGTGCTGGCGCTTGAAGCGTCCCAGGCGCATGCGGGCCTTTTAATGGCGCGGCTGCGGGAAAATCTTAAAAAATTTAATGAGCGGCAGGTATTGCCCTTCGAGCTTTCGCTGAGTGTGGGGAGTACGTGTTTTTACCCCAAGCAGTCCACCCGGCTGGATATTTTATTGAACCAGGCTGATCAGGCGCTGTACGAAGAAAAGGAACGTAAAGCAAAAACGGATCAACCTGAGCCGGGGTCCGGTGTCATCTGACAGTGCGCCTGTATTTTTGATCCGGATGAAGTGAATAGGGAGGAGAGGTCATGCAGATTCATGAGGGGGCATCGGGCGGGACGTCCGGCGCTTCCGAAGCAGCCCCAGCCATCCGCGTTTTAATGATTCACGCAGACCCGGCTGTCACCGCGGTGGTCCGAAAATTGCTTGCCGATATTCCCGCGCAGTCTTTTCAAGTAGAAGCCGCACATACGCTGCAGCAGGGATTCCGGCTGCTGTCTTCCGCGCCCCGCATGGATGTGATTTTATCAGACCTGCAGCTGCCCGACAGCCGGGGCATTGAAACCTTCGCAAAAATTTTCAAACAGGCCCCTGGCGTTCCCATTTTTATTTTAAGCGATGCCGCCGATGAAGCCATGGCGCTTTTGACGGTCGGCCAGGGGGCGCAGGATTATCTTGTCCGTTCCACGCTCAACAGCAATATGCTGCTGCGCGTCCTGCGCTACGCAATTGAACGCAAGAAGGCCGAACAGCGGCTTTACCTGGCGGAGGAAAAATACCGGACCGTTTTTGAAAATTCTCCGGCGGCCATTATTGTCGCGGACGGAACGGAAAGAATTTCTTCCTGGAATCACTACACCGAAAAGCTTCTGGGCATGCAGACCGCAGATCTTTTTTTAAAACCGGTGAGCTCGCTTTATCCGGCCAAGGAGTGGATGCGGATCCGGGACGAGCATTTGCGCGACAAGGGCACCCAGGCTCATTTGGAAACCTGTGTCTTTCGAAAGGACAGCACGCTGATCGACGTGGAAGTTTCGATCAGCGTCGTCAAAGATGTTGAAGGGCGCGTCACTGGATCCATCGGCATTCTGCGAGATATCACGGAACGTAAAAAACTCGAGCGTATGAAAGATGATTTTATCAGCACCGTGTCCCATGAACTCAGAACGCCGATGACGATTATCCGCGAAGGTATCAGCCAGGTGCTGGACGGGATCCTGGGGCCGACGACGGAGGATATGCAGCAAATTTTGAGTATTGGTTTGGAAGGCATTGACCGGCTAACGCGGATTGTCAATGACCTCCTGGATGTCTCGAAGCTTGAAGCCGGAAAAATCGAACTGCGGCGCGAACATTTAAATATGGTTGAGTTGGCCCAGCATGTGGCTTTGATTTTTGCGCCCCAGTTTCAAAAGAAAGGCATTGCCCTTAAAACGCTTTTCTCGGCGGCACAAATCTACTGTTATGCCGATCGCGATAAAATCACGCAGGTTTTAACGAATCTCATCGGCAATTCGCTCAAATTTACGGAGGAAGGTGAAATCAGCCTTGAAGTGCAGGAAAAGCCCGGCGAAGTGGTTGTGAGCATCAAGGACACGGGACGGGGCATTTCAGAGCTGGACATGCGCAATGTCTTTCAAAAGTTTCAGCAGTTTGGCCGCACAGCCGGGCCCGGAGAAAAGGGGACGGGGCTGGGCCTGGTCATCTCCAAGGGGCTGGTCGAACTTCATCGCGGACGGATTGGCGTCTCAACGAAGATCGGGGTCGGCAGTGAGTTTTATTTTTCGCTGCCGCGCTACACCGTGCGTGAATTTTTCAAGGAAGCGCTTGAAGGCAAGCTGCGCCAGGCGTTTTCACAGTCGGCGCATCTTTCCATGATCATGCTCGCCATCAAGGATTTCCCAAAAGTCGAGCGGGCCGTTTCTGCGAATGCTCTTTCTGGACTCTATGCCCAGATGGAAATGCGCATCCGGCAGAGCCTCAACCGCAAAATGGAGTTTGCTTCCAATGGCTCGGATATTTTTCTTCTGGTCCTGCCGAGCGCGCCCAAGGACGAGGCGCTGATTGTTTCAGGGCAGATCCGTCAAATCATGTCTGACTTCATCACGGAAAAAAGCCGTGTTGAGCCGCTCCAGGTGGAGAGCCGTGTGATCAGTTTTCCGGGGGATGGAGAAACCGCGGATCAACTGCTGGACCGGCTCGGGGTTTTATAAAAAGTCGCACATCTTGAAAGAATGGCCGCTATGTCGAAGAAACGAATTTTGGTGGTGGATGATGAGCCGCAAATCGTTTTGATGCTTTCCGGGCGTTTGCGCGCGCTGGGGTATGAGGTCCAGGGGGCTTCCGGCGGGGAGGATGGACTCAAGAAAATTCAGGAGAGTAAACCTGATTTAGTGCTTCTAGATGTTCTCATGCCTGTCATGAACGGGCTGGAATGTCTTACGCAAATCAAAGCGAATCCGCACACGGCGGAGATTCCCGTCCTGATGGTCACGGCCCTGGTTCAACCGGCGGACGTTCAAAGAGCGCATGAAAAAGGAGCCCGCGGCTATGTCACCAAACCGTTTGATCCTGCGCAGCTGGCAAAGCAGATCGCCGAGATTGTCCAGTAAAGCTTCTTTGCATCTGCCGGAGGTTGCCGGGTGTCTTCAGGGCCACGAAAAACAAAATTGTTGATTTTTGAATAAAATTGCTTGAACTTTACCCGCGGATTGCTAGAATTCGACAGATTCAAGACCCGCCTAAAGCAGAAGCCGGGATAGGACGATATAAAAAGACGGATTTTTAAAGCCTTGGCACAAATTTTGTATGGTGCTTATGTCGACAGGCTCACTTAAACAAAACAGGGGAGGACCCATGAACAGGTCAAAGTTTAGCTGGATTGCACTACCTTTGCTGGCCATGTTTGCCGTAGCCGGCAACGCATTTGCCGACGAAAATGCCATTGTATCGCTGCAGAATCAAGTCGAGCAGAGCAATAAAAACCAGAATCAGCAAGTCGGCGATCTGAAGAATCAGGTCAATGATCTCACCAAAAAACTCTCCATGCTTGAGAGCAAGCTTACAACCGTTGAAAACAACGTGACGGCTTCCAAGCCGGCGATTGTGCATGAGGGCCATGGCACTGTTCAGCCGGGACCGCTCAGTGATATCAACGTAAGTGGATACATCGACACCCAGTGGAATAACAACTTTCGCCAGCCCAAAAGCAATGCAAATACGGGACGTGTTTTTGACACCACGTCAGGTTCCTTTGCGGTAAATGCCGTTGAGATCGACCTTGAAAAAGCCGCTAAGGATCCCGGGCAGGCGGGTTTTCGTGTGGATATCATGCATGGCAATGACGCCAACGTGGTCAACGGGGACGGCTCTGACGCGACCAGCAGTGTCGATCTTCAGCAGGCCTACGTGCAGTACATTGCCCCGCTCAGCATGTTCGAGAATAATTCGATCTTGCCGAGTTCGGTTAATATCAAAGCCGGTCGTTTCGTTACTTTGGCCGGTTTGGAAGTGATTGAAGCGCCGCAGAACTGGAACATTTCCCGTTCCACCATGTTTGGCTTTGGAATTCCATTCACACACACTGGTGTGCGCACGGAGTTCGGGCTTTTCAAGAACTTTCTCGATGTGTACGTGGGGCTCAATAACGGTTGGGATCAGGCTGTGGACACAAATAAGTTCAAAACGCTTGAAACAGCGGTGGGTTGGAAATTGTTCGATAAGATCCAGTTTTTCCACACGTTGTATTGGGGCGCTGAGAATGCGACCATCTCATCCGGTACCAAGAGAGTTCTGCTCACCAATACGGCGACGATCGACATTACGGAAAAACTTTCCGCCATGGCCGAATCCAACTGGGGGCACCAGAATGCTGGAACTTCAGGTATCGTCAATACAAATCCGGATTGGGCCGGGGTTGCGGGGTATTTGAAATATCAGATGACGCCCAAATTCTCCATGGCTTCGCGCACGGAATATTTTGCCGATAAATCCGTGTTTCGTCAGGCTGTTGATCAGCGTTTAGTTGGCCAGACATTCACGGCTGAATACAAGCTGACCGATCAGTTGATTACGCGCGGAGAACTGCGTTTTGACAAAGGGAACGAGAGCAATGGTTTTGCCGGAGGTGCTCATTCCAGTCAGACAACGGTTGGCGCTCAGATGATTTACGTGGTCTGATCGATTGCTGTAAAAACGGTAGTGCAAAAAGCCCCGGTCATCTTGACCGGGGCTTTTTTTCTTGACCCTCCATCCCGGCGACCGTAAGATAGCCTCATGAGTAAATTTAAATTTTTAAAAGCGGCTTTTGGCCTTCTTTTCGCCGTTGCGGTTTTCTCCTCTTGTGCGAAATTAAGAAAAAATCCTGAGCGCTTCTATTTTGGAAATTATTCCGAGGCGGAAGCTGCGTTTAACAAGGGGCAATATCAGATGGCCCTGGATAAATATGCGGCTTATATCAGCGAGAATCCTGAGGGAAATCTGGCCGTGATTGCTTCTTACTACATGGCCAAGAGTCATGCGGCGCTGGGTCAAAAGGAGCAGGCGCTGGCGCTTTTTAAAGAGATCGCTGCCAAGCATCCGGAGAGTGTTTGGGCCAAATTCTCTCAAACGCAGATCGAAGATTCTCAAACCGAGGCGAATCCCTCAGCGCTTCCCACCAAGTAATTTTGTATTTGCTTCCCGGCTGGTTTCCGCATACTATTTGATCGAGAGGCGCTCCGGGTGATCGCTCGTGGGTCTTGCATCCACGGGAGGAAAGTCCGGGCTTCAGAGACAGCGTAGTGGGTAACGCCCATCTCCAGAGCCGTAAGGTTTTGGACGGATTAGAGCCACAGAGACGAGTCCGATTCAGGGGGAATAGCCCTGGACCGGGGTGAAACGCGGCAATCTCTACGTGATGAAAGGCCAAATAGGGCGGGGTTGGGATGGGTCCCATGCCTTCGTCTCAGGTGAGATCCCCAAGGATTGAACCCGCCGGGTTAGGCCGAATGACCGTACGGGCAACTGCACGGCTTAGAGGGATGATCACACGCTTCCGCAAGGGAGTGACAGAACTCGGCTTACAGGAGCGCCTCTCCTTTTTACTTGACGCCGGGACGGACTTTCATTATCATCCGTCAACCTTTAACCGGGTGCTGAGACACCCCAAAGGACAACGCCGTGCAATTCTACAATCTACGTTCTAGCCAAAGCTCCAACATTGCCGTTGGAGCTTTTTTATTGGGGTTTCGGCGACCCGCCTGCAGCCTATGACCCCCGATAAGAAAATCCTCACTGCCGATGAAATGAAGCGGGCCCTGACACGGATTGCCCATGAGATTCTGGAGCGCAATCTGGGGACCGCAGACCTTGCCTTAGTTGGAATCCGCACGCGCGGTGTTCCCTTGGCGCAGCGCATTCAAAAAGAGATTCAGAAGATCGAGGGGCGGGAAGTGCCGCTGGGTATTTTGGACATTACCCTTTACCGGGACGACCTGGGTGAAATTGGCCCTTTGCCCCGCGTGGGCGAAACCCATCTGCCTTTTGATCCGACCGGGAAAATCATTGTGCTTACAGACGACGTGCTTTACACCGGGCGCACGATCCGGGCAGCACTTGATGCCATGATTGATTTTGGGCGGCCCAAGGCGATTCAGCTGGCTGTTTTAATTGACCGCGGCCACCGCGAACTTCCCATCAAGGCTGACTACGTCGGGAAAAATATTCCGACTTCAAAAAAAGAGCAAGTGATGGTGCATTTGACGGAGTCCGATGCTGCCGATGAAGTGATGGTGCGGGACAGGAGCGGGCGATGAGCGCTTTTCAGTGGACCCGGAAAAATCTATTGGGCTTGAGA